>JASFYS010000084.1:0-4604 GCA_045047095.1 Desulfuromusa sp.
GACCTACTATATGTAGGCCTTCGCCCCTGAAAAACCACTACGCCTTGTAGGACGAAATTTTTGCTTAGCCATCTTATTCTTTTTTGCGAGTGCATCAATATTGAGACACTAAATTTTTTCAGCCAGTTCCTCCTTGCTTAAAACATCTTTTCTGATCCACGATGGATAGGGATTCTTCTTCCAGTTTGGATAGCTTTGGTTTTCGACCATATTTTACGCCAGCTGCCATTGCGCGTAGACGACCTTCGTTGACTCTTTTGGTGATAAGCTCCCTTTCAAGCTCACCAATAACCATGATGAGCCTCCTTTCCGTCGCATGCTTGATTTGACAAGGATTAATAATTGGAAAAGCTCGCCATAGTGTAATTCTATCAATCCAAAAAAAGGAGACCCGCATGGCAACTATAAATATTTCGCTACCGGATCAGATGAGAAGTTGGGTTGAGGAGTGCGTGCAAAGTGGAAGATATTCTAACGCATCCGACTATGTACGGGATCTGATCAGAAGGGATCATGTGAAACTGGGGCAATTACGACAGACCTTGATCGAAGGAGAGACCTCTAGTCATTTGACTGGCTTGGACATCGATGCGTTTGTTTCTGATAAAAAGAAATTCCTGCCACTGTGAATCAGGTGATTTTATCCCCCAAAGCGAAATCTGACTTGAGTGACCTCTGGGATTACACACTTGCAGAATGGGGCATTGATCAGGCGGAAAAATATGTCTGCGAATTGTGGGCTGCGATGTAAAAACAGGCCAGGTACCCATCGACCTCCATCGACATTTGCAAATGACCCTGATTGAACTGTTCCTGGATGAAATCGTAAGATATGACAATGACCGTCACCCATCAACAAATTGGGGTAGCGGTTTTGTTTTTTATGGGTGGCCGCATTGGGTCATAATATGCAATGAATGTAAGCAAGGAGATATTTCATGATTTCCGTTATCTTTATGAACAGAAATCCAGGGGAGTGAGAGTGTTACATGAAAATTTGGATTGATGCTGATGCTTGTCCAAAGCCAATTAAAGAACTGCTTTATCGGGCGGCAGAGAGAAAGAAAATTGTATTGACTCTGGTTGCGAACCGTTCACTGGGACATCCTGCTTCGCCCTGGATTGGTTCAATCCGGGTTGCAGCTGGAGCTGATGTTGCTGATCAGGAGATTATCCGGTTGCTGGAAGAAGGGGATCTGGTGGTAACGGCAGATATCCCTCTGGCGGCTGAAACAATTAGCAAGGGCGGTCACGCATTAGATCCGCGGGGTGATTTTTTCAGTGAAGAAAATATTCGCGAGAGGCTGTCGGTGCGTAACTTTATGGATGATTTACGCAACAGCGGAATTGAAACTGGTGGTCCGGCAGCTTATAATGCCAAGGATAAACAAAAATTTGCCAATGAATTGGATCGTTTTTTAACCCGGCATGGATAGCCCATCGACGTTACCTGAAGCCGATAAAGCCAAACACCTTTCCAAGAGCCCGATTGATGGGGTGATTTCTTTTGAGCGTTTTTAAAACTGCAGGCTTACGCAAACCAAGCTTTTTTAACTCTTCAATAATTAAAGGATTTGGGCTGGTTCGGAGCCCCTGTCGAAACGCATCGATCGACTTTCCCTTGTCTCCAGACATCAACAAAATGCGCCCCAAAATAAGATAATGGAGGGAATTGTTCGGTTCACGTTTAATGGATTCACGGCAGATTTTTGCAGCAGAGTGCATGCGCCCTTGACCCTTGGCCAAGCAGTAAGCCAGGTAGCTGTGAAGTTCTGGAGTTTTTCGATGCTCGGCAACCTGCCCGAGAAAGACCTGGGCAGAGTGAATGTAGCCTTTTTCAGCCGCTTCAATCCCTTTCTGCAATAAATCATCAAGCTGGTCAGGACTCATTTAATCTTCTTTCTTTACTGGAATAATTTTCATTTTATGAACTAACTCATGATTATACCTTATTTTGAAATTATGTGCGGGAGAATTTCCAGGGAATGAACTTATTGATTGATGTGTTGCAGGAGACATCCGCGAAAACGTCAAAACGGCTCTGGTATTATTGCTGGATCGAATCAAGGCAGAGGCTATCAGATTTTGTGGATCGTAACGAGAAATTGACTGTTCGAGGGCAGATTCCCTTAGATTTGAGAGCAAATAGCGTTGCTATTTGTCGAAAATATATGGAAATATGTACCGATCAGGCATTTTCGCAGTAGGTTCTTGTATAATCCGACAGACTCCTGTTTTAATCAGTCGAAGGTTTCTTTTTTCTATCACCCCAGTTTTATATCAGGCTGGAACATCTGATATCCGTGAACCAGTAGAAGGAGTTCCCATGAAGTACCGCTCAACCCGTGGCCAGGTCAATGGCATCTCTTTTTCCGAAGCCGTAATGATGGGGCTGGCCGATGATGGTGGCTTGCTCGTACCTGAATCGATTCCCGTACTATCAGCCGACGAATTAAGTCAGATGGCTAACCTGTCGTATCCGCAACTGGCTCTGAACATTATCAGTCGCTATATCGACGATATCCCTCAGGCTGACCTGCAGGAACTGATCACGCATTCGTACGCCAGTTTTAAGCACCCGGACGTGACCCCGGTGATCGCCAAGGGCGATATCCATATCCTTGAACTCTTCCACGGACCGACCCTGGCTTTCAAGGACGTCGCCCTGCAACTACTCGGCAATCTCTTTGAGTACCTGCTCGCCAAATCGGGCGAGCACCTGAATATAATCGGTGCTACCAGTGGCGACACCGGCAGCGCGGCAATCTACGGCGTCCGTGGAAAACAGAGAATCAACATCTTCATCTTGTATCCCAAGGGTAAGGTTTCCCCGATCCAAGAAATGCAGATGACCACTATCAGCGATGCCAATGTGTTCAACATCGCAGTTGAAGGAACATTCGATGATGCCCAGGCGATCGTCAAGGAAATTTTCGGTGACCTCAACTACAAGAAAAGACATGCTCTGGGGGTCGTAAACTCGATCAACTGCGCGCGACTCCTGGCTCAGGTGGTCTACTATTTTTACGCCTGTTTCCAGGTTCAGAAGGCAACCGGCGCCAAAAAGGTGGAATTTTCGGTGCCGACCGGCAACTTTGGTAATATTTTCGCTGGCTATATCGCTCGCAAAATGGGCCTGCCGATTAAAAAACTGATTCTCGCCACCAACAGCAACAACATTCTCAGCCGTTTCGTCACCGCGGGTGATTACTCGGTCGCCGAGGTGCACCACAGTTTATCGCCGTCGATGGACATTCAGATAGCAAGCAATTTTGAGCGTTACCTCTTCCACCTCTACGACGAGGATGCCAATCGCCTCAATGCTGCGATGGAGACCTTCAAACTAAACGGCGTACTGCCGGTTTCGAGTGAAGAACTGACCCGGACACAACAGATCTTTGCTGCAGCCTCGGTTAACGATGCAGAGACCCTCGCGGCAATCGGTAGCTTTGCCGACAAGACCGGATATATCCTCGATCCACATACGGCGATCGGTGTCGAGGCCGGACAACGGGTGCGGAGTGGTGACTGCCCGCTGATCTGTCTGGCGACAGCCCATCCCGCCAAGTTTGGCGAAACGGTCAAAAAGGCCACTGGTCTCGATCCTGCCTTGCCACCAGCTTTTCAGGGAATCGACAAACTGGAGAAAAAATTAGTAACCCTGCCTGCTGAGATAGAAGCGATTAAACAGTATGTTGATAGGCACGCATTGACCTGATTGCCGCCCCGCTTTTCGCGGTACAAAAAAGCCCCCGTCAACTTCACGGAGGCTTTTTTATTGTTCCATCATGCTGTCTTACAAATTATCGACTTTAGTCCACCCTGCTGCGATCTCTACCTCGGGGGAATGGGACGCCTTTAAGGCTTGCGTTGCAGAGCCTTGCCATAATCTCTCTGTGCATGGTCTTGGTGTAACAGCCTGGCGCTATCGGCTCTGGTGGTTAGTAATGTTCACCTGCCGGGTAATGTCCTACTTTTCTGCGGGTTGTCACAAAAGATCAATCTGATCAACCGTCGATCTGTTTCCATATTGAGCAGAAATATTTGGGTCATCTTGATCCCGTTTCTCAGATTAATTCTTTAGTAAAACTCATAACGTTGTTGTTAAAATGAATTCTTATTAAATGAATCTGTAGCGCAGGGGTTCCCCAATTCTCTAAATACAAAAACATATTATCATCACCCATCCGGTTGCTCGATGACAGCGAACCGACCATGTACTGGGTAAAAGAACTATGGAGATAAAGATCTATACTTTTCCGCAAAGTCAGCACGTGGGTGTGTCCACAGAAAACATCCGCGATATGATGTTTCCTGACAAAACCAGCCAATAATAGGGGATTCAGGAGTGGGGTGATATCTCCGGCCAGAATCGAGTGATGAATCAACAGGATGGACTTATCATATTTCATCCGCTTGATCTTTGCTGAGATAGACTTTAGAATTTCCGCTTCAACAAAACCTTCATCCTGGTAAAGAATATTGGAATCTATGCAGATAACCAACATGGTCGTGCTGTCAATGGTCACCAGCTTAATATAATTAAGATCCGTGAAAAGATTTTTTGATTTGGTAATATCCCGCTCTAAATAAAGATTTTTCTT
>JASFYS010000085.1:0-20603 GCA_045047095.1 Desulfuromusa sp.
GCCATCATAGTTGTAATGGCGGTTCCTGTAATGCGGCCAGTTGTTCACGCAACTCCAGAATATGTTCACCCCAGTATTGCATGCTGTTAAACCAGGGGAAGGTCCTTGGAAAAGCGGGATCGTCCCAGCGTCTGGCCAACCAGGCACTATGGTGAAGCATCCGCAATGTGCGTAATGGTTCGATCAGCTGCAGCTCAGCGGGGTTAAAATCATAAAACTGATAATAGCCCGTCATGATCTTATCCAACTGCCGCCGCTGCTGTTCTTCCGAGCCAGATAACAACATCCATAGATCCTGAATCGCCGGAGCCATCCGGGCATCATCAAAATCGACAAAATGGGGAGCGCCATCCCGCCAGAGCATATTGCCGTTGTGGCAATCACCGTGAACACGGATATTTTGAACTGATTGCAGCCGTGAAAAACATTCATCGATCCGTTGCAATAGATCGTGGGTCAAGGTTTGATAGGATTCTCGATATTCCGGCGGAATGAATTTTTCAATAATAAAGTTAACTGATTCGTGACCGAAGCTACGACTGTCAAGGGCTGGCCGTTCTTTAAACGGGCGACTGGCACCAAGCAGATGGATTCGACTGAGGAGTCGACCGATGATCAGCAGGTGTTCAAGATTATCCAGTTCTGGAGAGTGTCCCCCTTTGCATGGCGACAAACTGAAACGAAACCCCTCGTATTGATGCAGAGTCTCGTTATTTTTATTAACCAGTGGAGGAACGACCGGGAGCTCCTGTGCGGCCAGAGCCAAGGTAAAGTCATGTTCTTCCAAAATCTGAAGGTCAGTCCAACGTTCGGGTCGATAAAACTTGGCAATCAGCGGTTCGTGATCCTCGATACCAATCTGATACACCCGGTTTTCGTAGCTGTTGAGGGTCAAAATTCGATAATCACAGCGGTAACCCTGTGATTCAACAGCATCCATAATAAAATCGGGGGTAAGCTGGTCAAAAGGGTGGCTTGTAGTTTCTGGAACCATAGTTTCCTCACATAGAATTATATGGGGAAGTCTACCGCTGTGCCTGGCGCAAGTAAAGCAGATCAGCTCCGGAACAACCTATTTTAAACAACCGTTCCCCGCGACTGCTGGATATGTTTTTCCTTCATTTAGAGTCAGAATTTATTTTCTCTGCAAGCAGGCAAAGAATCTCATACATTATTGTCGCCCCAATCAAGGCAGTATTGCCAAGTGGATCAAATGGTGGTGATACTTCAACAACATCCGCACCAATAAGGTTCAACCCTCTCAGCCCACGGATTAATCTCTGTGCCTCTATAGTCGTCAGGCCTCCAATCTCCGGAGTCCCTGTTCCGGGGGCAAAAGCGGGATCTATACTGTCGATATCAAAAGAAACATAGGTTGGTCCTTCACCCACAACCCGCCTTGCCTCAGCAATTACTTTTTCAACTCCAAGTTCAGTGAACTCCTCTATATACACAATTCGGATGCCATGTTTGGGGCCAAACTCCCAACATTCATCAGAGTTTGCGGCACCACGAATCCCGATTTGAATAGTTCGCTTCGGATCCAGCAACCCTTCCTCGACAGCTCTCCGAAAAGGCGTCCCATGGCTGTATTTGGAATTCATTTCTTCATCACAACAGTCAGTGTGGGCATCAATATGAACCAGGCCGACAGGTTGATCTTTGGCAATCGCCCGCATAATCGGTAAAGTAATCGAATGATCACCGCCGGCGCTTAATGGCACGATGCCGGAGCGGTAGAGGTTCTCATAGAAATAGGTTATATCAGCATGGCTGGCGACGACATCAAATATCTGCTTGAAATGAACATCACCAACATCAGCAATTCTGCATAATTCATACGGATTTATTCGTGTCACTTGGTGAATCGCCCGCATCATGCTCGATATGTCTCTTATCTGCCGAGGTCCTTGGCGTGCTCCTGATCTGGCTTCAACGGCGCCGTCATAAGGAACTCCCACCAAAGCAATGTCCAAATCATTCAGACTAGAGGCAAGCGGTGTTCTCATGAATGTAGGAATTCCGCAATAGCGTGGTTCATTCATGGGGTTGTGGATATGATCTACCATGTTACCTCCTTAGTCGCAGTCCAACAATTGATGTGTACGTATCATAGCATGAGGATTCAGAAAGGTCAGAAATACAACTGATGACTGCATCCAGAAAATATCTTGGGTCACGAGCACATTAATTTTCTCGTTCTATTATTAATTTAATTTAAATAGTTCTTTATAATTTGTTGATTATCATATAAGCTGTGACTACCTTTGTCAGGTCGATAGGAGTCTGTAAGTGAAGTTACGCCACTGGACATTGATAGCTGCACTGTTGATTTGTTTTGCTGGATATGCTGATGCCGAAGAGGAAATTCTTTTTGGCACCGTCAGGGATGCCCAGACTGGTGCGTTGCTCAATGGTGTTGAGCTGCACACCGTTGATGATTCTACTTTCAGTACTGCAGATGGCAACTTTCAACTACAATCCAATGCATCAGAAATTGTTGTTCGCCTTCCTGGTTATCTGCCGCAAAAAGTTGCTACCGATTTTCCACTCCATCTAAAACTGCAACCTTTCACCCCGAAAGCTCTCTATCTCTCTTACTGGGCCGCCGACAGTCGCAATCGGCGTGAACACCTGCAACATCTGATTGCTGAAACCGGTATGAACGCTTTGGTGATCGATCTTAAATCCTCCCGGGGGGATATTGCGTTTCGAAGTCAATCACCGCTGGCAAAGGCTGTTGGTGCGCAGAGGGTTCGAACATTGAAAGATCTCCCCGAGTTTCTTGCTGAGTTGAAGCGGCAAGGGATTTATACGATCGGAAGAATTGTGGTGTTCAAGGATGGAGCTCTGGCGAGAAATCGGCGTGATCTTGCGGTTCACACTTTAGACGGATACCTTTGGACCGATCGTGAAAAAATCAGCTGGACCGATCCTTTCAATCCGGCAGTCTGGGATTACAATATCAGTATTGCAAAAGAGGCTGCGGCCTTAGGTTTTGACGAAATTCAATTTGACTATATCCGCTTCCCGGCAAAATCAGATTTAATGTTTTCCCAGGAGAATAGTGGCGAGAATCGGGTTGCAGCTATCAACGGATTTTTGCAGCGGGCCAAACAACAACTGGCCGATTACCCGGTGATGACATCGGCGAATATTTTTGGCTATATCTGTTGGAAACATAAGGATCAGAAGATTGGTCAACGACTGATCGACCTGGCGAAGTATGTCAATTACCTCTCGCCCATGCTCTACCCCTCCGGCTTCCCTCACGGCGTTCCCGGCTATAAAAATCCGGTGGAAAATTCTTATGAAGTGATCGCCCACTCGTTGCACAAAGCCAGTGAACTGACTGGGCTCCCTGCAGTCCGTTTTCGACCTTGGTTACAGGCGTTCAGGGATTATGCTTTTGACCGAAGAAGTTTTACTGCGGATGAAATCCATGCCCAGATCAATGCCAGCGATGCCAGCGGCAGTCATGGCTGGATGTTGTGGAATGCGGCCAGCCGTTTCAGTCTCGCCGGGCTGCAACAGGAGATCCCTTTGGGGGAACTGAGTCTGGTGGATGCCAGTCCAAAAGTGGGAGATTCTACAATCCTGACCAGAGCAGCGGATCAAAATCATGACTACTTTCCTATGATGTAACCCCGTTCAGGCAAAAAACAGATACGCCAGTAGAGTCACCACAGTCCCGAGCAGGGCGCCAAGAAAAACTTCTTTTGGGGTGTGAATTTTCATCAACAGACGGCTCTGACTCACCAATACCGCAAGCAGTAACACCATCATTCCGATCAGGAAACTTTCCCCGAACAGAAATGTTGAAACAGCTATAGAAAAGGCAACCGCAGCATGTCCGCTAGGAAGTCCACCGTGTAAAGGGGTTCCGCGATTGTAGTGAGCCTTAAGTAAAACGACCAGAATAACTACGATCAGCAGGGCACCGACCGGGATTGTCCCCTGCGGTTCCTCCCCAAATGTCGGTCCGCTGTGAAACAGTGGGAAGATATATCCAGAGAGAACCAGGTAACCAAGAATTACCGCACCGACACTGGTGATCAGTACCGCTCCGGCAGCGACATCTTTTGCTCGCTTAGCCAGTTCGTGATAGTCATCAGTGATCAGGTCGACAACTGTCTCAATGGCGGTATTCATCAACTCTGCAAATATCACCAGAACGGCAGCGAGAACCAACAGGAAAAATTCCAACGCCGAAATTTTAAAAAAAAGAGCCAAAAAAACCACTGCCAGAGCAGCAACAAAATGGTAGCGGACGTGGCGCTCACTTTTGGCCGCCCAGAGAATTCCTTCAATCGCGCAATTCAAACTTTCCAGCCAACTTGTCGGTTTCATATCTAATCCCGTAAAAATAAAGGGTTAGACAAAAGATAACATTTGTCGGGGAAATCACAAACTCGATTCCTTCATTTACTCCCGCTGCAAAACCAGCTAATCTCTGAATTCTCCAAAAACTAACCAGATACTACTGCCATTTTGGATCATTCCATAAACAGAATCAGGAGACATCAACAATGAGTGACGATAATTTTACTGACGCTGAGATGAACGAAGATGAGGGAAGTTTTGCCGAAATGTTCGAAGCCAGTTTAGCTGGAGTTGGGGAGCCACTGGTACAGGGAAAAAAGATTGAAGCAACGATTCTACAAATTGGCTCCGACTGGTGTTTTCTTGATGTCGGGCAAAAAGGAGAAGGGGTTCTCTCCGCTGCCGAACTCCTGAATGCTGATGGCGAAATACAGTATGCTGTCGGAGATAAAATTTTCGCTTATTTCTTGTCGCGCGCTGGTGGAGAACTCCGTTTCACCACCAAGATTGGCGGCAGTGGTTCCGGAACCGAACAATTGGAAAATGCTTACCACAGCGGTATTCCCGTTGATGGCACAATAGAAAAAGAAATTAAAGGTGGCTTTGAGGTCAAACTTGCAGGGAATATCAGAGCTTTCTGCCCCTTTTCCCAAACCGGGTTGCGCCAAGCGGAACCAGCAGATCTGATTGGTCAGAGCTTGCCATTTAAGATCAGTCAGTTCAGTGAACGGGGACGCAACATTGTCGTGTCTCACCGGGCGATTCTAGATGAAGAACGTGAGCAGTTGCGGGTTGGTTTGCGTGAAACCTTAAAAGAGGGAATGGTGGTCAAAGGAACAGTCACCAATATTCGCGATTTCGGGGCATTTATTGATATCGGCGGAATTGAGGGGCTGTTACCGATTTCAGAAATCAGCTATGGCCGGGTCGAAGATATCAATGAAGTCCTCAATCTTGATCAAGAACTGGAGGTCGCCGTCAAGCGGATTGACTGGGACAACAATAAATTTTCTTTCAGCCTGCGTGACACCCTGGCTAACCCCTGGAATAAAGTTGGATCAATCTTCAAGGTCGGTGGCCAATATCCAGGCAAGGTCAGTCGCTTGGCGCAGTTCGGAGCCTTTGTCACCTTGGAGGATGGCATTGATGGACTGTTGCATATTTCTAAACTTGGAGACGGGCAACGGATCCGTCACCCCCAGGATGTTGTTCAGGTCGGTCAGCAGCTTCAGGTGGTCATTGAAAAAATTGATGTGGATGAACACCGCATTTCTCTCGCTCTGAAAGGCCAGGCGGATGAGGCTGAAGAAACCAGCTACACTGAAACCCCGTCAGTCTCCTCTGGATTTGGCAGCCTTGGCGATCTGCTCAAAGCCAGCCAGCAGAAAAAAGACCGTAAGAAGCGTTGATACAGACCAAGAACACCTCTAAAGCTGCCATTCTGTTTTCCATCTGCATGGCGCATTTTCTCAACCCCTTCATGCTATCGGCTGTGGGTGTTGCTTTGCCAGTTATCGGTCGGGAATTCTCGGCCAGTGCCTTACAGTTAGGTTTGGTGGAAACCGCCTTCATGTTGTCGATGGTTATCTTTCTTCTGGCCATGGGCCGTTTTGGAGATATTCATGGGCGGCGGAAGATTTTCCAGCTGGGACTGTTGCTTTTTGCTCTTTCCGGCGGTTTGATTTCCCTATCGAGCTCAATAGAGATGGTCATCGCCCTGCGCTTTTTGCAGGGGATAGGCGGAGCCATGGTCAACGCGACAACCATGGCCATCCTTGTTGCTGCTTTTCCACCACAGGAACGGGGCAGAGCTCTTGGGATTGCTGTTGCCAGCGTTTATGCGGGAATTTCCTGCGGCCCTTTTGTCGGTGGCTTTTTAATTGAGTTGTTCGGTTGGCGGTCATTGTTTTATCTGATGGTTCCCCTGGGCCTTCTGACCTATCTGGTGACCTGGGTTAAAATCAAGCAAGAATGGGCCGATTCCAAAGGGGAACCTTTTGATTGGAAAGGTGTCCTGGTCTATGCCCCTTCAATTCTGATGCTGGTCTACGGAGTTACCAATCTCAAGGATGGCAGTGGAATGTGGGGTTTGCTGATCCTCTCAACCTTGGGTCTGCTGTTGTTTATACTGATCGAAAAACGCGCCCCCTATCCGATGCTGGACGTTCGTTTATTACTTGAAAATCGTGTATTTGCCCTGAGTAATCTTGCTGCATTGTTCAACTATGCTGCAACCTTTGGGGTAACATTTTTTCTCAGTCTTTATCTCCAGTTTGTCAAAGGGATGGGTCCCCATCAGGCAGGGACAATTCTGATTGCCCAACCGGTTATGCAGACCCTTCTGTCACCATTTTGCGGCCGCCTTTCGGATCGAATTCCTGCATCAATACTAGCAACTTTGGGAATGGGCTTCTGCGCTGTCGGACTTGCCGTTGCTGCCAATCTGTCTGTTGATTCCTCCTTGACGCAAGTTGTCCTGCTGCTCGTTTTTCTTGGCGTTGGTTTTGCCCTCTTTTCTTCCCCGAATATCAGCATGATTATGGGGAGTGTGCAACCCCGCTACCTGGGAGTAGCCTCAGGGCTAAGTGCCAGCATGAGATCGTTCGGGATGCTGACCAGTATGACAATTATTACCGTGATCTTTTCTTATTTGATGCAGGGCAAACCGGTTACGTTGGAAACTCAAGTCGCTTTTCTGGCCAGTATGCGGATAGCGCTGTTGATTTTTTGCGGCCTTTGCGTCGTGGGAATTGGTTGTTCTTTGGGTCGTATCACGGGGTCGACTCGGTAGTGTATTAGCAAAAACAGCCTGTGAAATTAAAATTTACGATTCTTTCTGGACAAATTTAGTTATTTTTGTCATATTAAACTCTATTCATTTTTAAAATGGTAAGAATGTCAGATATCTATACGCCTACTGTTTTATATGCAACCAAAGTGAGATTTGTTTGTGGATAGAAAGAAAAAAATTCTTATTGTTGATGACGAGCCTTTCTTCAGAGAAATCCTGAAAGATGTTCTACAAGAACGCTTTGATATCATTGAAGCCAAGGATGGTTATGAAGCGGTCTCTATGAGTCATGACCACATGCCAAATCTCATTATTATGGATGTGGAAATGCCACGAAGAGATGGGATCGAGGCCTGTAGAATTCTTAAGAGTGAACCAGAGACAAGAAAAATCCCGATTATTCTGTTTACTGCTCGAACCAAGAAAAAAGATATGGTTCTCGGTTTAAAGGCCGGAGCCGACGACTACATCACAAAACCAGCCTATATCCCTGAAATAATTGCTCGGGTTGACGCACATCTGCGCACAAAAGATTTTTATTCTGACCTCGAACATAAAGATCTCCGTTTTCTTCTCGAAATCACAGAAAATATTTCTGCCATTCGCAACCCGATGACGATACTTCGTCTTATTGTTGAGAAGATGTCAGAAATTATTGATGTCGCTCGCTGTTCGATTGTCAGCATCAACGATCAGGGAGAAGTTATCGTTAAGGCGAGCAATGATCTCGATTGTCATGAAGAATTAAAACTGGATTTATCCAAGTATCCTGAGATTCAGAAATCACTTGAACTAAAGCAAGCGGTCGTTGTTAATGATATTAAAAATGATCCACTGATGAACCCTGTCCGTGAACATATAAAGATGTTGGGATACAATTCAATCATTGTTATTCCAGTCATTAAAAAAGAGAGTGTCATCGGAACCTTTTTTCTGCGGACTGCCTCACCGATCAAGGATGGCATCACCGATAGAATTTATAAACTCTGCCAGTTAATTGCCAACATCTCAGCCAATGCTCTCGAAAATGCGATCCTGTTTGAGTCTGTGCAAGCGGCTCAAGAGTATTTTGAAGAGATGGCGATTCGAGACGGGCTGACCAGCCTTTACAATCACCGCCATTTTTATGATCGTCTTGAAGAGGAATTCAGTCGCGCCGGCCGTTATGGAACCCCATTGTCATTGGTGTTTTTTGACATCGATGATTTCAAACGCATCAATGATCTGTATGGACATACGCGCGGCGATCAGGTGCTTAAGAAAATTGGTCAGTTGATGAAGAGTGTTGCCAGGGAGAGCGATATTCCCGCAAGATACGGGGGGGAAGAGTTTGCCGTAATCCTTCCAAATACGGATCAAGCAGGAGCTTTTGATCTGGCAAACCGGATGCATGCTGTTATCCGGAATCATGCCTTTGACAATCTTTCAGGAGAACAAATAACCATCAGTTCAGGGGTTGCAACTTTTGTGAATAAAAACATTCAATCTTTCAATGATCTGGTTCACCTTGCTGATAATGGTATGTATACAGCAAAACAGCAGGGAAAAGATAAGGTGTTGCAGGCCTAAACTGGCTTTGCGATCAAATGACTCACTCATAATATCCAGTCTATATAAAAGGAGCCAACCCAAAATGGGTGGCTCCTTTTGAACAGCACCTCAATTTGATAGAGAAGCGCTGGGAATCAATTACCAATCAAATTGGAATACAACACGTGGAAATCCGATAACAACTGCGGGGTTTGTATAGTAGCGGCGTGCATAATAGGGACGCTGGCGATTATGCCTAAGCTGCCGCTTTACTTGGTGGAGTTCATGGCGAGTTTGACGTAGTTCTCTTCTGAGATGTCTTTTCATCCGCTGGTTATATCTTTGATGATAGCGGTGGTTCCGTCGCTGGTCATAGCGATCATAATAAGAGCCATGGTTATCCGGGCCATTTTTTATCCACCCCTGGTCGTGATTATGCCCACGATGATGATGTCCTCCAGCTGCCGATGCCAACATCGGTGTTGTTAGAAAAATCAATCCTGCAATCAAAAGAGTTAATGTGGCTTTCATGTCGTCCTCCTCTTGGCTAAGAATCAGAAATACTTTTATTCCCCGGCTTTGATTTAACTCTAGCGGATTTAAACGACTGTTTCATTCGACATCGACCCGGATTCCTCTGGATGTCTAGTTGAGTACAAGTAATTTCAGCAGGTTATAATCCTATTCATAAGGTTGACATTAATTTTTATTAGACCTCCCCCGATGCTTCTGTTAGTTTGTAATAGTGTGACATTCTGGAGCAACACTTTACCAATGCCAACAAACGGATAAGAGGCCTTCTTGAATTTAATAAAATCCTTTTTGCATAGAATTGGTCATCGCTTGGCTCAATATCTCAGCGAGCCACGAAAAGGAACTGCTCCGCTTACAACCAGTCTTCCTGGACAATTAGCTGCCACACTCCAAAAAGGAGATGTCCTCCTCGTTGACGGCAGCAGCCGGGTCAGCGGGGTAATTAAGTATCTGACCCAGTCCAGTTGGTCACATGCGGCTCTGTATATTGGTTCTGGATATGCCCCTAAAAAGGAAAATGAGGATGAAAAAGTCCTTTTAGAGGTTGATATTCTGGAGGGGGTTCGGTTAGTTCCTCTGAGTGAATATAGTGCAGCACATACGAGAATCTGCCGCCCAGTTGATCTTTCTGCAGAAGATGTTCAGAAACTCATTGCTTATGGAGTGGAACGCTTGGGGCAGCAATATGATTTGAAAAATATTTTTGACCTGGTTCGTTATCTAGTATTACCGACACCGATTCCAACCCGTTGGCTGCGCAGGTTACTAACCTTGGGGAGTGGAGATCCAACACGAGCAATCTGCTCTTCATTGGTCGCGCAGGCATTTCAAGCGATTCATTACCCGATTCTTCCGGAGATAGATTACCACCAAAACAGAGATTTAAATGGTCGGATATATTGCCAACAAATCCTGAAAATTCGCCATCATAGCTTGTTTGTCCCGCGCGATTTTGATGTTTCCCCCTACTTTCAAATTGTCAAACCGGTGATTGAACATGGTTTTAATGTTAAAGACCTCAAGTGGGAAGGTTAGTGACCTTCTAAACTAAGGATATAATTCCACTCTTCAACTTGAACCGGCATAATAGAGAGTCGGTTTCCCTTGCGCACCAGCTGCATGTTTTCAAGTTTTTCACACCCTTTTAATTCTGCCAATGATAGAACCCTCCTGGTATGGCGGATATATTTGATATCGACCATCATCCAGCGTGGATTCTGCGGGTCACTTTTGGGATCAAAATATTTACTCTGTGGGTCGAAAGCGGTGTGATCAGGATAACCTTCACGCACGACTTCCATAATCCCGACAATCCCAGGAACTTCGCAGTTAGAATGATAAAAGAAGACCTGATCACCAATCTTCATCCGGTCGCGCATCATATTGCGAGCCTGATAATTACGTACGCCATCCCAATGCTCGGTCTGATCTGGCATATTTACCAGATCGTCAATGCCAAAAGCGTTCGGTTCAGATTTCATCAACCAGTAATTCATCGGTGTCTCCTACGGAACAGCAATTTAGCTCCCCGAGTTGTGTTGATTTAGCTCAGAGTATTGAGTCAACGCCCTAACCAGATGTTCCAGAGATTACTTCAACCTCCAACCCGTTCCTGCACGGGTATCAAGCAATAGAATCCCCTTTGCTTCTAGCTCAGACCGAATTTCGTCACCACGGGAGAAATCTTTTTCTGCACGTGCCTGCAAACGTTGATCAATAAGTGCTTCAATTTTTTCCTGAGTTATATCCAACTTTCGCAGCCCCGCTAATTTGACCTTTTCCAGCCACTCGGTCGGTTGCGAGCGATACAGACCGAGAACCGCGCCCAGACGCAGAATCGTTGTATGAAGATCATTGACCTGAGCAACCAGTTCCGGTTTTTTTCTGAACTTTTTGGTTGCTACCAAACGGTTCATCGTTCTGACACCATCAAACAAATGGGCAATTGCCAAAGCCGTATTAAAATCATCATCCATCGCTTCACGAAACTTTTCTTCGAGTTTTTTACCTTCCAAGCCGCTATTTTCTGACTGATTCGCACCTTCAGTCGCCATTTGAGCTGACTCAAGAGCCTCATAAAAACGCCTTAAGCCACTCTGTGCTTCAGCCAGATTCTGGTCAGAGAAGTCGATCGGTGAACGATAATGTGCTGACAAAATGAAGAAACGCACCACTTCTGCATCATAGGTTTTCAGAATATCGCGGATGGTAAAAAAGTTACCGAGGGACTTACTCATCTTCTCCTGATCAACATTAACAAAACCGTTGTGCAGCCAATATTTGACAAAAGGCTTGCCACTGGCACCTTCACTTTGGGCAATTTCATTTTCATGATGGGGAAAAATCAAGTCGCGTCCCCCCCCATGAATGTCAAAACTGTCACCAAGTAACGACGAACTCATGGCCGAACACTCGATGTGCCAACCCGGCCGACCTGCCCCCCAAGGAGACTCCCAACTTGGCTCGCCTGGCTTTGCCGCTTTCCAGAGAGCAAAATCCATCGGGTTCTGTTTCTGCTCACCGGGAGCAACCCGTGCACCGGCTTGCATCTCTTCCCTATTGCGTTTGGAGAGTTTCAGGTAGTCGGGAAATTTATCAACCCGGTAATAAACATCCCCTGAGGATTCGTATGCCATTCCTTTATCGATAAGTTTCTGATTGATCTCGATAATTTTCTGGATATATTCGGTCGCACGCGGTTCATGGGTCGGCTTGATCAGTCCAAGAGATTCCATGTCCTCATCAAAGGCTTGAATAAATTCCTCAGCCAGATCATGACTGGATATTTTTCGTTCATTGGCGCGGTTGATAATTTTGTCATCAACATCCGTATAATTACGCACGTAAGTGGTTTCATAACCAGAAAACTGTAAATAGCGAAAGATGATATCAAAGACAATATTGGCACGAGCATGACCGATGTGGCAGTAATCATAGACAGTAACACCACAGACATACATCCCCACCTTGCCTGGAACCAGGGGTTGGAATTCTTCTTTTTTGCCACTCATTGTATTGTAAACGCGTAAACCCATTATCGGTATCTCCGTAATATTTCATCGCTAGGGGTCGATACAAGGACCCTGCACTTTATTTCAGCTTCGCCCAAGTATCTCGCAAGGTGACGGTTCGGTTGAAAATTGGCTGCCCTGACTGCGAATCTTTACTATCAACTGTAAAATATCCGACCCGCTCAAACTGAAATGTGGTGCCGGCCTCTGCCGTTATTAACCCCGGTTCGACGAGTGCTGTTACGGTTTTGAAAGAATCTGGATTAAGAGCATGCAGGTAATTTTCAGCTTTATCAGGGTTTTCCTGATTAAAAAGACGGTCATAAAGACGAACTTCGACTTCTTCAGCATGTCGAGCTGAAACCCAGTGAATAATCCCTTTGACCTTGTGTCCATCAGCTGGATTTTTCCCCAGAGTATCAAGATCAGCAGAACACTTCAATTCAATGACGTCACCGTTGTCATCTTTGATGACCTCTTCGCACTTGATGATATAAGCATTGCGTAAACGAACGTCCCGACCCGGTCCAAGGCGAAAGAATTTTTTCGGTGGAGCTTCCATGAAATCATCCCGATCAATGTACAGTTCCTGACTGAACGGCAGTTTGCGGATCCCCAGATCAGGCTGCTGTGGATGATTTGGTGCATCCAGCTGTTCGGTTTTATCAGTTGGGTAGTTGGAAATTGTCACTTTCAGTGGGTTAAGCACTGCCTGCCGCCGGATCGCCGATTTATTGAGCTGTTCCCGCACACATTCTTCTAGAACCGACAGATCAATCCAGCTTGCCCCTTTACCAACACCGATCCTTTCACAGAAAGTTCTAATTGCTTCGGGAGGATAGCCACGCCGGCGCATCCCCACCAGTGTCGGCATGCGCGGATCATCCCAACCGGAGACGTGCTTGTCATTAACCAACTGGAGCAATTTCCGTTTACTCATCACCGTATAACTGAGATTCAGTCGGGCAAATTCAATTTGCTGGGGAGCAAAAATTGCCAATTCTTTAATAAACCAATCGTAAAGAGGGCGATGATCTTCAAACTCCAGAGTACAGATTGAATAGGTCACTCCTTCAATAGAATCACCCTGCCCGTGGGCGAAATCATACATCGGGTAGATGCACCATTTGTCTCCGGTACGATGGTGATGAGCATGAAGAATTCGGTACATAGCGGGATCACGCAAATTCATATTGGGAGAACTCATGTCTATTTTCGCCCGCAAAATGTGTGTGCCGTCAGAAAAATCACCTTTCTTCATTTTCTCAAACAGCTCTAGATTTTCTTCAATACTTCGATTTCTGAATGGGCTGTTGCTTCCTGCCGAAGTTAGTGTCCCTCGGTTTTCTCTCATCTGTTCGGCAGTTTGACTGTCAACGTAAGCTTTGCCTGCTTTGATCAATTGCACCGCCCAGAGATAAAGTTGGTCGAAGTAGTCAGAAGCAAAATGGAGGTGTTCACCCCAATCAAATCCCAGCCAGTGCACATCAGCTTTAATCGCTTCGACGTATTCGTCCTCTTCTTTGACCGGATTGGTATCATCAAAACGGAGATGGCAACGACCTTTAAAATCTTCTGCCAGTCCAAAATTGAGGCTGAAGCTTTTTGCATGGCCAATATGAAGATAACCGTTCGGTTCTGGTGGAAACCGGGTAATAACTTGATCCCGCTTGCCACTCTCAAGATCGTCAGTGATAATGGTGCGGATAAAGTTGGAAGTAATGGGGAGTTCTGTTGTGCTCATTCAAGTGTCCTTTATGAAAGGATAGCTGCCAGTTTGGCAGCTAGATGTTTATCATCACGTTGCAATAAAACCACGGCATGTGCCGCTATTCCTTCGCCACGACCGGTCAAACCAAGTTTCTCTGTTGTCGTTGCTTTAATATTGACCGATCCTGGTTCGACCTGGCAATCTTCAGCAATCCGCTCAATCATAGTTCCAATATAGGGTGCCAGTTTAGGTTGTTGGCAGATGATGGTTGCATCCAGATTAGCCAGCAGATAGCCTGCTGCAACCATCTTGGCAATCACTGTTCGCAGGAGTTCTCGACTATCGATGCCAGCAAAAGCAGCATCGGTATCGGGAAAATGCTTTCCAAGATCTCCAAGTCCAAGTGCTCCGAGAATAGCATCACAGATAGCGTGCAACAGAACATCAGCATCAGAATGGCCGAGTAAGCCAAATTCATAGTCAATTTCAACACCGCCAATAATTAAGCGCCGATCTTTGACCAGACGATGAACATCGTAACCGTGGCCTATCCGTATCATGTTGTTGCTCCCAATAATGCGACTGCAATCAGAATATCTTCCGGAGTCGTGACCTTGATATTGCGATAATCCCCTTCAAGCATCTGTACTGGGTAGCCCAGGCGTTCCAGCAATGAGGCATCATCTGTCGCAACAAAA
This sequence comes from Desulfuromusa sp., assembly GCA_045047095.1. Lineage (GTDB taxonomy): Bacteria > Desulfobacterota > Desulfuromonadia > Desulfuromonadales > Geopsychrobacteraceae > Desulfuromusa. Next base: position 14,599 of record JASFYS010000085.1, read on the forward strand.
CCATCCGCATCGGCTCGATCAAATGCCTCTCTGAGCAGTTGATACTGAAAGCCCTGCGGAGTTTGAGCCTGCCAGAGCCGACTTCGCTCTGGAGACCCGGTAATTCTACTATTTTCAACATCTTTGATTGTATCTTTAACCGGAACCCCAATTGTACAAGCTCCCATTTCACACACAGCCTGAATCAGTGCAGATAATCGCTTACTATCAAACAAGGGACGTGCTCCGTCATGGATTAGAATCGGGCGATCTGACTGGTTAAAACCGTCTTCAGCTACTGCTTCCAGGCCATTACGGACAGAATCTTGGCGTTCAGCACCACCGGCAATAACTCGACAAACCTTACTGAACCCATAGCGATCAATAATTTGCTGTTGGCAGTAAACAATATCATCAGGTGGAACTATCGGATAAATATTTTCAATAAGAGGATGATTTTCAAACAGGGTCAGCGTATGAGCCAGAATAGGCTTGCCGGACAATTCTAGATATTGTTTGCTGACTGAGCCCCCCATCCGGCGACCCGTCCCCGCTGCCGGGATAAGGACAGTTGCTTTCATCATTTTCCTTAAGTTTGAATCAGTGAATACGCGACGATAAAGAGTGGAGATGAGTGAATAGCGCTAGTTTAAGCAACATTGTAGTAAATTTGGAACTGTCCCCAGATCCATCGGGGGCTGTCCCAAGAGATGACGGGCAATGAAACTGTGGTGATTCGTATCACAAAAGCCTGGGACAGCCCCCGTGCGGGGACAGTCCCGGTTTTGCTGCCATCTACTCTTAAACTAGCGTCATTCTGGACATGACCACACCTGCAAACAGAAAGACCAGGCACATCATATGTGCCCGGTCTTAAATACTGCAATTTAAAAAAAAGATTTAGTGAAAAATATTCTCCAGCCGCTGGACAACCTGGGCTTCTTTGGCTCCTTCGGCCAAGGCAACCTCTGTCACCAACAACTTACGCGCCTGCTCCAGAACTTTTTTTTCTCCGTAAGACAGCTCTTTCCCTGTCCCAATCTGGTATAGGTCGCGCAAAACATGTGCCACCTCCAACAGATCACCAGTTTTCAATTTATCATTGTATTCCCGCTGCCGGCGACTCCATGATGCAATTTTTCCACCAACGGAAGGTTCAGCCAGAGCATCAAAAACACCGATAATACATTGTTGATCTATCAACCGACGCATACCGACATTGTCAACATTAGCGACTGGAATCATGATTTTCATGTCACTGTCGACAATCCTCAAAATGTAAAATTCCTGACTATGTCCGGAGTACTCACGAACTTCAATACCCTCTACAACTCCAACTCCCTGAGTTGGATAAACTGCCATATCACCGACTTTAAACACAATTATAGCTCCTTTGAATAGGTTGCTGATAGTAGCACAAATGACTTAATCCGTCAAAGTTATAATTTTAAGTTAACCTCTTGATTCAAAAGGGAAAATGATCTTATTTGATCCTCACCAAGAGGGATTTTCCTAGAGTCTGCTTAAGTTGCTGTGGTAAAATTTTTCGGTTAACATTTTCCATCCCTACAAAAGGTTTTATCCCATTATGCCAATATTATTATTCCTGCTGCTGCTAGCCTTTGCGCCAGTGGCCTACGCTGACCCCGATCTTCTTTCTTTTGCCGATAGCCTCGCAGCAGAAGGTGATCACTATCGTTCCATCACCGAATATAAGCGATTTCTACACTATACTCCCCAAGATCCTCGTGCAGCTTACGCCCAATTGGCGATCGCAAAAAACCTGTTGGCCGGACACCGCTGGGAACCGGCGGATCTTGCCCTGGAAAAAGTCTGGGTTATTTATCCGCAGAGCAGTGAGGCGGAAACGGCAAGCCAACTTTATGCTGATGCCGCCTATACCAGGGGGGATTATGAAGCGGCGCAATTGCGTTATCAGAAGCTGAACAACCAAGGAGCAACAGATTACGATATCGGTCTCAGTCAACTACAACAGAATAAAATTGATGCAGCCCGTGACAGTTTTTCCAAACTTAAAGCCCCTCTCAAAAAGCAATTAACACTGTCGCTTGATGAGTATCAACAGCTGGCAAAAAAATCACCACAACTCGCCGGAACGCTGTCTGCTATTCTTCCCGGAGCAGGACAACTCTATACCAAACGCCCGCGTCAGGCAGCTGTCGCTTTTGCTCTTAATGCTGCGTTTATTTATGGGGCGATAGAAGCATGGGATAATGAAAATTATGCGACTGCAGGAATATTATCTCTATTTGAAATAGGCTGGTACGGTGGAAATATCTACAATGCTATGAATAACGCCCATAAATATAACCGTCGCCAGGAACAAGATTTTTTGAAACGTTTTCAACAACGTTTTGGATTATCCCTCGGTTGGCAGCAAGGGCGCCCGCAACTACAAGCACTTTTCAGTTTTTAATTTGGGGATTTTGCATGATGCGCATTGGAATCATCGGCTCTGGAGCTCTCGGTCTCTATTATGGATCTATGCTGCAACACAGTGGTCAGAACGTCCACTTCTTGCTCCGGCGAGATTATCAAGCGATCCAGAAAAACGGACTGCAAATCTACTCCTGTCATGGCGACTTCCATCTTCCACAGGTATCAGGTTATCAGACCCCGCAAGAAATCGGTACAGTTGATCTGGTCATTGTTGGGCTTAAAACGATTTCCAACCACCACTTAATCGATTTGGTTCGACCACTGCTTGGAATTAACACGGCAATTTTGACCTTGCAGAACGGACTTGGAAATGAGGAGTTGTTGGCTGAAGAATTTGGCGCAGAACGTATCCTTGGTGGCGTTGCTTTTCTTTGTAGCAACCGTGGAAAAGCGGGGACAGTTCACCATCTGGGAGAAGGAAAAATTCGGCTTGGTGAATTCAGTGGAGGATTTAGTTCTCGTAGTCGCAATCTAGCAGAGATGTTTCAAGCTGCTGGCGTCCCTTGCGATGCCGTCAGTGATCTGCGTCGAGCACGCTGGGAAAAACTGGTCTGGAATATTCCCTTTAACGGATTATCTGCATTGCTTGGAAAGGATGTTACCGACATTCTCAACCATTCTCCGAGTAAAGAGGTGGTACGGAGTTTAATGCTTGAGGTAATTTCTGGAGCGAATGCACAAGAGTTGGAAGACCCTGTTGATGGGCTAGAGTTCAGTCAGCAACTGATGGCTTTTACAGAGAATATGGATCACTACCAGCCAAGCATGATGATTGATCGGGCAGAAGGCCGCCCATTAGAATTGGAAGCAATCTACGCCATTCCGTTGCAACAGGCCAAGGATGCCGGTGTCAACATGTCACGCGTCGAAATGCTGTATACCTTGCTGGCCGTTGGGGAAAGAGGATAGGGTTAATGAAATTTGCCAGCGCCGCTGGGATGATAATCTTTTTGAAATTCAAACGACAAGATTCACGGGCCTCGTTTGCTTGTTAATTCAATGGAGGGACGGTCTAACCGGGCTTGTAGGATCCTCTGCAATATCGAGACACACCGTCACTTGAGTCCCTGCCCCTTCGGAGCTGGCAATGTCGATGGTTCCACCATGCGCCAGAATTATTGATTGTACCAAGCTTAAGCCAAGGCCTGTTCCTGGAGTTGAGCGACTGCGATCGGCTCGATAAAAACGTTCCCAGACATGTGGAAGATCCTTGGCAGGGATCCCCAAGCCACTATCAGCGACAGTTATTTGGGCAGTATGATTCTCTCTCTTCGCGTCAAGTGCAACCCGACCGCCCTCGTGAGTAAATTTCAGAGCATTATCTAATAAATTTGCAAAAGCACGCTGGAGCCGACTTCGATCTCCTGAAATGATAATTGGATCATCAACAATTTTCAGAGAAACACTGATGTTTTTATCCTCTGCAACAGGGGAATAGAGTTCAGCAACATCTCTGATGATTGCTGAAATATTCACAGGTGTTTTATCGAGAGGAGTGACTCCAGCATCAGTTTCAGCAATTTCAAGCATGGTATTGATCATGCCAACAAGGCCATCACACTCTTCAATCACTGAGCCTGACATCCCTTGATATTCTTCAAGAGATTGAACGCCACTCAATGTTGTTTCAGCCAAACCCCGAATGCGGGTGACTGGACTCCGCAAATCGTGGGCAATATTGTTGGAGACGTCTTGTAGCTCCTTAATCAAAGTCTGTATTCTGAGCTGCATCCGATTGATCGAGGTGATCAAATCGTTAACTTCCTCGGTGTGGTCATGAAAAGAAATAACTTGCGAAAGATTACCCCGACTGATTTGATCTGCTGTCTCCTTCACCCTCTGCACTCCGGCAAGGGATCGTTTGGAAATATAAAAACCAATGAGAACAGCAGCTAGCAGTATGAATGAAAAAGCAAAAATAAAGACCCGTTGGAAATTGGCAAGGAGTTTTTCATCAAAACTAAGAAGAGTACCGGCTTGAAGGATATAGCCATTCCCCAAAGGCTGATAAAAGATGCGCGCCTGCCCCGAGTGAGTAGCCAGAGTAACGGTATCAAATTGTTCATGGATCAGATTTTCAAGAATGGATGAATGTTTCGGTAGATCGTTCCAGGTTTGCATGTCAGAGGTTTCAACAATTTGCAGATCAGGAGCATAAATGCGGATAAAAACCTGATCAACCCCCTCCCCCTCGCTCTCAAGTTGTATTTCTTCAGCAACAGCCTTCAAGCCTCCCTGTTGAAATATCTCAACAAATTCTCGACCATCACCAAGAAATTCCTGATCAATCCGGTCGCGGAGATTGACCCTTAAATTGTAATTCATCACGCCAAAAACAAGGAGTGAAAGAACAGCAAACAACAGGGTATAGAGAAGTGTCAATCGGGAGGCTAAAGACCTAAACATTGCCATCCTTTTTTTCCAGAACATATCCGGCACCACGGACCGTATGAATCAATTTGTGGCTCTGAGGAAGGTCAATTTTCTCGCGCAAATGACAGATACGCGACTCAACAACATTACTTTCTGGATCGAAGTTATAATCCCAGACATGCTCCATAATCATGGTTTTTGAAACGACCCATCCTGTATTTCTCAAAAGGTATTCCAGCAGAGAAAACTCGCGGTGTTGCAGATCTATCTTAAGCCCACCGCGCTCAACTTTCCGACTGCTAAGATCCATGGATAAATCATCAACAACCAGCTTTGCTGGTTCTTCAATCGACTGGCTCCGGCGCAATAATGTTTGCACCCGCACTAAAAGTTCAGTAAAGGCAAAAGGCTTGACCAGATAATCATCCCCGCCCTTTTGCAACCCCAGAATACGTTCATCAACAGTTTTTTTAGCGCTTAGCACAATGATCGGGGTTTGGATTTGTTGCTTTCGAAGACGTTCAATCAAGCTCAGACCATCCAGTTTTGGCAGCATCATATGTAACATCCTGAGCCATAAACAAGCCTTCGAGGCCATCGGCAGCTCGATCAACGGCATAACCCGCTTGGACAAAGCCTTTTTTGATAAATTGTGCGGTTCTATTATCATCTTCTACCAGCAGGATACGCATTATCTAACCTCGCAGCATTTTTACTTGATCCATAGAGTCCACAGTGCTTCTCCCCAAATATAGGCCAACAATAAAAGACTGCCCAATACCGCTGCCGAGCCTAAATCCTTAGCCCGACCCGATAACTCATGCTTTTCCAGGCCGATCCGGTCAACTACTGCCTCTATCGCCGAATTGATCAATTCAACAATCATTACCAAGAAGAGTGCCCCAACCATTAAGGTTCGTTGTAGAGCTTCAACGTCCAACCAGAAAGCCAGTGGAATGAGGATAATGGCTAAAAGTAATTCCTGTCGAAATGCTGCCTCATGCTGAAAAGCCGCTTTAAATCCAAGCAAGGAATAGCCTGCCGCCAGGATGATACGCTTAATACCGGTATTCTTTTGCATTGATGTCCTTATCAACTGAAGTTTAGAGTTTCATGAACTTTAAAAATTTACCGAAAAAACAAAAAAGAGCATAAAAAAGGTTGACATGGTGCCCATAGTGCGCGGCCGCACC
>JASFYS010000086.1:0-15883 GCA_045047095.1 Desulfuromusa sp.
GGCATCCGGGTTTGCCCCCCAACCAGGATGACATGATCAATCTCTGCAGCTTTCAACCCCGCATCTTTCAGGGCTTGTTTGCACGGTCTAATTGTCTTTTCAACCAGTTCTTCAACCAGTGATTCAAAACGGGCTCGACTGATTTTCATATTCAGATGTTTTGGCCCACTGGCATCAGCCGTAATGAAAGGGAGATTGATATCGGTCTGCTCGGTTGTTGACAACTCAATCTTGGCTTTTTCTGCCGCTTCTTTAAGGCGTTGCAGAGCCATTTGGTCGCTACGTAAATTGATCCCCTGCTCTTTCTTAAATTCGTCGGTGATATATTCAATCAATTTGGTATCGAAATCTTCGCCACCGAGAAATGTATCACCATTGGTGGCCAGAACTTCAAATTGCCGTTCTCCATCGACATCGACAATTTCAATGATTGAAACATCAAAAGTACCGCCACCAAGGTCGTAAACGGCAACCTTGTGGTCGCCTTTTTTATCCAGTCCGTAGGCGAGAGCCGCAGCCGTTGGTTCGTTGATAATCCGTTTCACCTCCAGCCCGGCGATTTTCCCGGCATCTTTGGTGGCCTGCCGTTGTGAATCGTTAAAGTAAGCGGGAACAGTGATAACCGCCTCCTTGACCGGCTCACCAAGATAATCTTCTGCGGTTTTTTTCATTTTTTGCAGAATCTTGGCTGAGATTTCCTGAGGCGACAGTTTTTTTCCTCCCGCTTCAATCCAGGCATCTCCGTTCTTTGCCTTGATTATTTTGTACGGCACCATATCTTTATCTTTTGCCACCATCTGATCGTCATGACGCCGTCCAATCAGACGTTTGATGGCAAAGAGAGTATTTTCCGGATTGGTCACTGCCTGCCGTTTTGCCGTCTGGCCGACCAGCACCTCTTTGTCAGCTGAGTAGGCGACAATCGAGGGGGTGGTTCTCCCCCCTTCGCTGTTCTCAATGACTTTAGATTTTCCTCCTTCTAAAATTGAAACACATGAGTTGGTTGTTCCCAGATCAATACCAATTATTTTACTCATAATCATTTTCTCCTTTGTGGGTAATCTATGTTTTGTTCGTACGGCTCTCAATCATTATCAAGAGGCGTGCCAAATAAAAACTGCCTGAATACGGGTATTTGGCGGAGGTGTTTTGAAAATGCGACGTTGCAGCGGTGTCGCACCGTTGTCGCGTGCGACAAGTGGTTGCGACACATTGCTAGCGGGGTTTTGCGGATAATGAGTAAGTGTTTGAAATTATGCATAATTTATTTTTCATGTATCTTTGTTGGATTGGTATAGCTTTTGTATTTATGCTGTTTGACTCACAAAAGTTGAGAATAAATTTTCACGTAAAGGAGGAAACAATGGCTGGATTAGATCTTTTTCAAGAGATGGATATGTTACGCAGGGAAATTGATCGGGCATTTAGAGGTGTTGGTGGCAACCTGTTGTCGCCAGCATTTTTACCAGGGATCAGCACCGGAGATTATCCCCGCATCAATTTAAGTGAAGATGATGCCAGCTACTATATTGAAGCGCTGGTGCCGGGGATCGATCCCAAGGATATTGATCTGAGTCTGATGCAGGGGACATTAACCCTGACCGGTGAGCGGAAAGAGACTGATCATGCTGGACAAACTTGGCATCGCCACGAACGGGGCTCTGGACAATTTATGCGAACCATTGAGCTTCCTGATTCGGTTGATAGCTCCAGAGTTGAGGCAGAATATCACAATGGCATCCTGCTGATCACTCTGCCCAAGCCGCCAAGCGAGCAGCCGAAAAAGATATCGGTTCAAGCAAACTGAGCAGGGGGCATTAATAATTTTAACAAAAAGAACAGGAGGATAAAATAATGGCATCACAAGATATAGCTAAAACATCAGAATCATCTCTCGCCCATCGGGAAGAAACCCGCACCAGTGGCAGAGTATTGTTTCCGGCAGTTGATATTTTCGAATCAGAAGACCATTTAACCTTGATTGCGGATATGCCGGGAGTTGTTAAAAAAGGGCTGGATATCAATCTGGAAAAAGGGGTTTTAACAATTAACGGAGAAGTGCACACCGAAAGTCGGGGTAAGCAGATTCTGCAGGAATTCTCACCGGAAAATTACTATCGTCAGTTTAAACTTACCGAGCATATTGATGCCGACAAGAGTCAGGCTGAATTGAAAAATGGTGTACTGACACTGACCATTCCAAAGGCCGAGTCAGCCAAGCCAAGAAAGATTGAGATCAAGCACTGATTGTTGTGTCTCATTGCAGCCCCTTGAATCACTGGTTCAGGGGGCTTTTTTGTATTCCGGGGAAATATGCTTGTTAGGTTTTCCCGGAATATGGCTACTGGTAATTTCTTCGGACAGCCTATTAAGTAAGATATCCCTGGAGCTTCGGGGGGGTTGCCGTGGTTTACGGGAGTGTTCAACCCACTAACTTAACAGGGCTTATTCGCCAATTCCGATTGCAGCACAACAAGGTTGTAAATATCAAACCATGCTTTATTGATCATATCGCTATAACCGCACCCACGCTTGAAGCTGGTACAGAGCTGGTTAAAAAGTTGTTGGGTATAAATCCCAAAAAGGTGGAGAGCATCCCCGTAGTTCGGGACAGCTTATCTCTCTGTTGATTTGTTTGGTTACGGGAGCAGGATTTGAACCCCCGACCTGCGGGTTATGAGCCCGGCGAGTTCTCTTTTATATCCCATTCAGAGAATCCAGTTTTTCAACAGAGTCAATCACCAGTTTTTTATTGGCCGGATATTCATTGAACAATTTTCTCTGTTTTTGATTCAACTCTGCGTAAAATTTTGATTCAATTAAGATTTTATCTTCGGTGATAAAATCTATTTCTATAGTGTTTTCATATAGATAGTATAATGTTTTTTTGTTTCTCAACAATAAATAAGTATAGTTTTCAAAGTAGCTGCCAAGATCAGAGGCATAGATCTTTTTTGCTGACAATAATTTCTGGTTTGTTTTTCCCCAACGTGGCAGCAGGTGAATGAGGTAAAAGGGTAAATAGTAAATACCTGACCCCTAGATTACCTAGATTATCAGTTATATAAAGGAGCTCAGCATGGATTTCAACTCTTCATAATTTTTCACCACCGGAAATTCAGGGAATTCTTTTGAAACATTTTCAGGTGGATTAAAGAAGAAACCATGATCCGCCTCTTTAAGCATGGCTGTATCATTGTAGGAATCACCAAATGCAGTTACTTTGTAATTTAAAGAGTGAAATGCTTTTACCCCCTGTTTTTTCTGATTCTGCTGCCTCAGGTGGTAGTCTGTTATTCTGCCATCAGCATCAACGGAAAGACTGTTGCAGAGCACAACGGGATAAGCGAGTTTTTTCATCAAAGGCATTGCAAATTCTTCAAATGTATCTGAAAGAATGACAATCTGTGTTCTTTCTCTTATCCAGGTCAGAGCTTCAGCAGCACCTTCCAGCGGATCAATGGTTTTAATAACATCTGTGATATCCTTTAATTTTATTTTGTGCTTATCCATGACTGAGAGCCGGTTCTTCATTAATTCGTCATAATCGGTAATGTCTCTTGTTGTCAGTTTGAGCTCTTCAATGCCGGTTTTTTCTGCAACATTGATCCATATTTCCGGTACAAATACACCTTCAAGGTCAGAACATATTATATTCATGGGGTTGTGTTTCCTTTATTTAGGTTATCTAGACGCTGCTGCTTTAGTGCTTTAAGAGATTCTGGGGATACCTTACTCAATCGATTAGAAATTTAACGTTCAATCGGTCGTGAAGGCATGACCTATCACCCAAAGAATAACCGATAAATCGCTTTTTTGCCACCTACATTTTATCCTGCAGTTCCGGCTCTGTATTGGGAACAGCGTCCAACGCAGCGGTGAATTTTTCCCGAGAGGCCATTTTTGCTCGTTGGGTCAGGTATTCTTCGGTCATCAGTGCCGAGTTTCCGATACAGCGGAAGCGATAAATTGATTGATCGATACGTTGCCTTGTTTTGCAATCTCCCTCAATTTGTTGTGTATGGATTCTGGTAAACGCAAGCTAAGAGCACTCATGGTATTTCGCCCAGACAGCTTCGATGGCGACACCGCAGTGCTGGTGTATCAACTTGTCACGCATCCCAGCACGTCGCCGCAGCTTATTGTGAACCGTTCGCTGGAAAAGCAACCCCACTCAACTCCTAGGTTTGACAAGATGTGTTATTAAGTTTATACTTGTAAATGTAAACTTGGAAACAATTAGGAGGCATCATGAAAGCAACAGCCAAAGATTTGCGATTTCATTCCAAAGAATTGATTGAGACGGTTAAGCGTGGAGAAGAAGTCGTAATAACTTTTCGCGGGAAACCTTGCGCAAAGCTTGTTCCTTTCGAAGAGAGAAAAAATAAAGAAATCAAACATGAACTGTTTGGAATGTGGAAAGATAACGACTTGTCTGAAAATGTTGATGAATATGTCAGAAATTTAAGAAAAGACAGATTCTGATGATCATTGATACTGACGTGCTTATCTGGTATTTGCGAGGGAATGACAACGCATTTAAACTTATTGAAAACCTGGACAATTTTTCAATCTCAGTGATCACATACATGGAACTTGTTCAGGGGATGAGAAACAAAAGAGAACTGAACCGTTTGCGCCAAGCACTTCATGCGTGGAACACTACGATTTTATACATTTCAGAAGAAATATCGGCCAAAGCCATGTTTGCAGTTGAACAACATTTTTTAAGCCACTCAATGCAACTGGCTGATGCGCTTATTGGTGTTACCGCAATAAGTTATGGACTTCCCCTTCTCACTGGAAATGATAAGCATTATAAAATCATGAAAGAAATTCAGATTAAAAGATTCAGGCCGTAACTATCTGAAAAAATAGGGACACTGCTAAATGGGGAAGTCGGAGGGACGGCTTTAGCGCTTTAACTGTGAATTCCTTGATATTTCTGCACCATAGAATCACATCGAGGCGGTCATATGACCTCATGTTTTATTGATCACATCGTGATAACCGCACCTACGCTCGAAGCTGGTGCAGAGCTGGTTAAAAAGACGTTGGGTGTCAATCCCCAAAAGGGTGGGGAGCACCCCCGGATGGGGACGCATAATTTATTGTTGCGACTGGGGGACTCTGTTTATCTGGAGGTCATTTCTCCCGACCCTGCGGCAGAAAACCCGAATCGACCCCGTTGGTTTGCTCTGGATGAGATAAAAAGTGACGCTCCGCCAACGTTAAAGAGCTGGGTGGTCAGAACGGCAGATATCCAATCTACAGCAAAAACATGTTCAGAGCCGGTCGGTGACATTGAGTCTATGAGTCGTGGTGAAATGGATTGGCTGATTACCATCCCGAAAGATGGACACATCCCGATTAATGAGGGAGCTCCGGCATTGATTCAGTGGCAGGTTGAACCTTATCCGGCATCACGACTGGAAGATCACGGATTGTCTTTGACTCAATTACAAATATTCCACCCCGAACCCGAAAGGCTGTCAAATTTCCTGAATTCTATCCATTTGGAAGGAAACATCAAAGTTTTATATGGACGCAAAAAAAGGCTGGTGGCTCACATAGAAACACTGCAAGGAGTTCGAGAGCTGTCTGCCTGATCAGTCATTTCTACAGCGCTTCAGTTAACCGTTTTTCAACCAGTTGTTTTTCCTCCGCGCGACGTTGTTGATCCCATTTCAACTCTTCAGCCATGATTTCCAGAACCCGTGGAGCGGCCTGTTTGGCGGCTTCGGTGTCGAGAAGTGCCAGTGGCATCCGTCGAGCCAGAACATCAATGACCCTTTCGGCCAACTCATAGCGTGCCGCGTAGAGAACTTCGGCCTCAAGCACCGGGTGGTTTTCAACTAGCCGTGCAGCATAACCTCCCAATGTCAGTTCGGCGACTCTCTCTGCTTGATCACCATAGGTCCGATTCAAATAAGCGGCAATATCCGGGTCAAAACCATATTTATCAATCAGTTCAAGATCCCCTTTTTCGTTGTAGTCTGCGCTGCCCATAATCGGCAGTTGCTCAGTTTGGCAGGTTGGTTTCGGTGCCGTTAGTTTGTACAGTTTAAGTGCATGGTCTACGGTGTCCAACGCCATTTTCCGATAGGTTGTCCATTTGCCTCCGGCAATCGTTAATAATCCGCTGGCGCTGTCTTCAATGACGTGGTCACGCGCCAGTTTAGCCGTATCGGCAGCTTTAGGATCGGAAACCAGTGGTCGTAAGCCTGACCAGACCGCTTTAACATCAGATCTGCTGACTTGCAGGTTGAAATAACGGTCGACATGGCGTAGCAGATAGTCAATTTCTGACTCAAGTGGCAGCGGGTGTTCAGTGACCTCTGCCGGTTCATCGGTGGTACCGACTAAAGCATGGTTTTCCCAGGGGAGAACAAAGAGCACCCGTCCATCGTCAGTTTCAGGAATCATCAAACCGGTGTCGGGCGGAGCGAAGCGTTTATCCAGAATAATATGAATACCGGTACTGGAAGTGATAATTTTTGGCGCTTGCGGATTATCAATCATCCTGATCTGATCGACGAACGGGCCTGTTGCGTTGATAATGCCCTTGGCTTGTAACTGCCAGGTGTCGCCATTTAAAGAGTCGGTAAGCTCTACCCCTGATAATTTTCCTTCCTCTTTCAATAATCCGCTGACCGCAACATGATTGGTTATTACCGCACCCTTTTGTTCCGCAGTCAGAGCCAGAGATAGTGCCATGCGGGCATCATGAAACTGACCGTCATAGTAGAGAACGCCAGCCTTGAGACCTTCAGATTTTAATCCCGGGAAGCGCCGTAGTGCTTCCTTGCGGCTCAGCAAACGGCTGTGGCCGATATTTTGTTTGCCGGAGAGGATGTCATAAAATTTCAGGCCAGCAAAAACGTAGGGGACATCAAACCATTTGTACAGTGGCGTAACAAAAGAGATGCGATTTGACAGGTGACGGGCATTTTTAAGCAGTAACCCGCGTTCATGTAATCCATCTTTGACCAGGTTATACTGCACCCGGTCCAATGTTTTAACTGCCATTTCCAGGTAGCGAACCCCACCATGAACCAGTTTGGTGCTGCGGCTACTGGTTCCTTCGGAGAAATCATTCTTTTCAATCAGCGCAACCTTCAAACCGCGAGTTGCGGCATCAAGAGCAACGCCACAGCCGGTGGCGCCACCACCAATGATGATCAAGTCAAAGAGGCTTTCATCTCTAAGTTTTTTTAAGTTTTCATGTCTTCCCATGTCCGCCTCTCCGCAGTAAGGGTTGAGTTTGGTCTAATTAAATTGCAGGGGTCGGAGCTGAAAACCCCGGCCCCTGCAGGTGTTAATTAGCAAATAGCTGGTCGTGTTGGCAGTTTAACGGACTTTGCCTTCACGCCAGGCCTGGATGAGATCATCATAGTTGACGGTTTCACCTTGGGGTTTTTCATTAGCAAGTTTCGCCTTTGGTGAACCCGGTTGATTCAACCAGTAGGATTCGTCGCGTTCTTTATTTAGCAATGGTCCCTTATTGCCCTGAGCTTTACTGCGGGCTATCCGCATCATAATTTTATCCTGCTCACGAGCGAGGTTATCCATAGCCGTGTCAACAGTCACTTCCCCAGCAACTGCTTCACCGATATTCTGCCACCAGAGTTGAGCTAGTTTTGGATAGTCAGGGACATTGGTTCCGGTCGGAGTCCAGGCAACCCGTGCCGGGCTGCGGTAGAATTCAACCAATCCACCCAGTTGCGGTGCACGCTTGGTGAAAGATTCATCGTTAATATCGCTGTCACGAATAATTGTCAGCCCAACGTGACTTTTTTTCAGGGAGACAGTTTTGGATACAGCAAATTGAGCAAACAGCCAGGCTGCTTTGCGGCGCTTGAGCGGGGTACTTTTAAACAATGTCCAGGAACCACAATCCTGATAACCAAGTTTCATCCCTTCTTCCCAATAGGGACCGTGAGGAGATGGAGCCATCCGCCATTTGGGAGTGCCATCAGCATTGACAACAGGAGTCCCTTTTTCGATCATCGATGCGGTAAAGGCGGTATACCAGAAAATCTGCTGCGCGACATTCCCTTTTGCCAGACTTGGCAGAGACTGATAGAAGTCCATCCCCAGAGCGCCTGGAGGGGCATATTTTCTCAGCCATTCCATGTATTTGCGTAAGGAATATTTTGCTGCCGGGCCATTAGTGGCACCACCACGACTGACACTGGCACCAACCGGACGGTCATTTTTATCAACCCGGATACCCCATTCATCAACCGGTTTGCCATTTGGAATGCCCTTGTCGCCGGCACCAGCCATGGAGAGCCAGGCATCGGTAAAACGCCAGCCGAGATCCGGCGCTTTTTTGCCATAATCCATATGTCCATAAACTGCTTTGCCGTCAATTTCCTTGACATGCTCGCTGAAGAACTCAGCAATATCCTCGTAAGCTGACCAGTTGACTGGTACTCCTAGTTCATAGCCATAGAGTTTTTTGAACTGCTGTTTAAAATCAGCACGGTTGAACCAGTCATAGCGGAACCAATAGAGGTTAGCAAACTGTTGGTCCGGCAGTTGATAGAGCTTACCATCGGGACCGGTGGTGAAAGATTTACCGATAAAATCATCAATATCCAGAGTTGGAAGAGTGACATCTTTGCCCTCACCAGCCATCCAGTCGGTTAGATTGACGACAAAATTGTAGCGCCAGTGGGTTCCGATCAGGTCAGAATCGTTGATGTAGGCATCGTAGATATTTTTGCCCGATTGCCACTGGGTTTGGAGTTTTTCAATAACATCACCTTCTTGAATCAGGTCGTGGACAACCTTGATTCCAGTAATCTCTTCAAAGGCTTTGGTGAGAACTTTTGATTCATACTCATGGGTTGGAATGGTTTCGGAAACAACTTTGATCTTCATCCCCTTGAAGGGTTTTGCTGCATTGATGAACCATTCCATCTCTTTCATCTGCTCAGCTTTGGATAAAGTTGATGGCTGGAATTCGCTGTTAACCCACTTTTTAGCGGCAGCCATGTCTGCACTTGCTGATGTTGCAAATACCAGCAGCACTATTGCGGTGAGACCGATCAAGAGTCTCACCCAGGACTTTCTTCTGCGGATTGTCTTTACCATACTCTCCTCCCATTGTGCCCTTCATCCATTATCCGGTTTCCCGGCCTTCTTTATCAGTGTGAAGGGTCTGAGCACCGATAAAGAAGAACTCATTGAGAGTTTGAATTATCCCCAACGCATCAAGATGATCATCCAGATTGCAGCAATAACGAAGGCAATCCAGAGATTTAAATCGGTCAACCCGATCCAGGCAAGATGAATAAAGGCACTGCTGAGTAAACCGATAAATAATCGATCTCCCGGGGTTGTTGCAATCGGTAGAAACCCTTTCCGTTCAGCGCAGGGGGCTTTAATCTGCCAGATTGTCATCCCTGCCAATATGCAGGCAATGGTGATGAAGAAAATTGCTGTTGGCAGAGTCCATGCCATCCAACTCAGGCTGCTCATACCATCCTCCTGCTAAACCCGACCAAGGGCAAAGCCCTTGGCAAGGTGATTACGGACAAACCAGATGACCAATGCTCCGGGGACAATTGTGAGAACCCCGGCGGCGGCAAGCAACCCCCAGTCGAGCCCCGAAGCACTGACTGTCCGGGTCATAATCGCCGCAATGGGTTTTGCTTCGGTGGTTGTCAAGGTTCGAGCAAACAGAAGTTCTACCCAGGAAAACATAAAGCAGAAAAATGCGGTGACGCCGATGCCGGTTCGAATCAGGGGCATAAAAATAGTGATGAAAAAGCGCGGGAAACTATAACCATCAATATAAGCCATTTCATCGATTTCCCGCGGAATTCCCGACATGAACCCTTCCAGAATCCAGACCGCCAAAGGGACATTGAACAAGCAGTGGGAAAGAGCTACGGCAAAGTAAGTATCGATCAGACCAAAGGTTGAGTAGAGCTGAAAAAATGGCAGTAAAAAAACCGCTGCTGGAGCCATCCGGTTGGTCAACAGCCAGAAAAACAAGTGTTTATCGCCGAGAAAACTGTAGCGTGAAAAGGCGTAAGCGGCCGGAAGTGCTGTGGTTAATGAGATGACAACATTCATGCTGACGTAACTGAGACTGTTGATGTAGCCGGAGTACCATGATCGGTCGGTGAAAATTTTTGTGTAGTTGGCAAAAGTTGGTTCATGAGGATAAAAGGAAAAAATACTGAGGATGTCAGAATTCGTTCGTAGCGACATATTCAGCATCCAGTAGATCGGCAGCATCAGGAGAATAAAATAGATAATCAGACCCATTGTTCTCTTCTGGAATTTCATGATTTATCTCCCGTTCCAACTTTCAGTAATGCCTGATAGAAGAGCCAGCAGAACAGCATAACAATCAGGAAATAAATAATTGAAAAAGCTGCTGCCGGTCCAAGGTCAAATTGTCCAACCGCAAGCTTTACCAGGTATATCGACAAAAAAGTGGTTGAGTTGCCGGGTCCGCCACCGGTGAGGACAAAAGGTTCAGCGTAAATCAGAAAACTGTCCATAAACCGTAGCAGTATCGCGATGGTAAGAACTCCTCGCATTTTCGGCAGTTGAATATAGCGGAAGATCGACCAGGCAGATGCACCGTCGATGCGGGCGGCTTGAAAGTAGGCTTCAGGAATAGCTTGCAGCCCGGCATAGGCCATCAGGACAACCAATGGTGTCCAGTGCCAGACTTCCATCATCATTACAGTAATCCAGGCATCAAGTGAGCTAGCAGTATGATCAAACGGGATTCCCATACCGTTGATTGCCGCACCTAAAAGGCCGATATCCGGACGCATAAAAATGATCCAGATGGTCCCAATGACATTCCATGGAATCAGGAGTGGAAGTGCGACCAGCACCAGACTGAGGGAAGCACCCCAACCCCGTTTCGGCATAGTCATGGCAATCAAAACTCCCAGTGGAATTTCGATAATAAGAACCATTGCCGAGAAGAACAATTGTCGTCGCAGGGCATCGTGGAGGCGATGGTCAGCGAGTATCTCCCGATACCATTCAATGCCAACAAAAATTCGGTTATCTGGACCAAAAATATCTTGAACTGAGTAGTTGACTACAGTCATCAGTGGCAGTATGGCCGATACCGCCACGACCAGAAAGACCGGGATAACCATAAACCAGGCTTTATTGCTTTCCCATTTGTTCATGATATCTGCCCCCGGGAGGCCACTGATTTATCTATACCGGTTACGACTAGATCACCATTCGCATAGATTCGGATCCATTCTGGGGGAAATTCCAGAAATCCTTTTTCA
Organism: Desulfuromusa sp.; assembly: GCA_045047095.1. Classification (GTDB taxonomy): domain Bacteria; phylum Desulfobacterota; class Desulfuromonadia; order Desulfuromonadales; family Geopsychrobacteraceae; genus Desulfuromusa. Next base: position 11,283 of record JASFYS010000086.1, read on the forward strand.
AATAAAATATTACGGTTTTCGCCGACTTTAACTTTGAGAAGATGGTCAGAAAGTTTAACGCTCACCATACGACTACTGCCCAGATCTTCCATACCACAAATTGTAACAGGTATTCTTCCCACCGCTTCTTGTTCATGTAATTTAAGAAAATCAGGACGGATCCCCAGCTCAAAATCGCCTTCCAGATCGCTGCTGTTGTTAGCAACCTGAATTTCAAAACCATCTATCCGGGCAATACCAGCGTTTATCTGACAGGGGAGAAAATTCATCCCCGGACTGCCAATAAAATAACCGACAAAGGTGTGTTGTGGATTTTCAAAGAGTTCCTGCGGGGAACCAATTTGCAAAACCCGCCCCTCATTCATGACCACAACCTGGTCGGCAAACGTCAATGCTTCCATCTGGTCATGGGTGACATACACCATGGTCAGTTTAAAACGGGCATGAATCTGTTTGAGTTTGCGGCGGAGCATCAGTTTCAGATGGGGGTCAATAACAGTGAGGGGTTCATCAAATAGAATGGCTGCAACATCGCTACGTACCAGACCTCGACCCAGAGATATTTTCTGTTTTGCGTCAGCACTCAGGTTTGCGGCACGTTTATGCTGCACATCCTCGAGTTCTAACATCTCAAGAACTTCCTTAACCCGGGTTTTTACTTCGGCCGGGGGAATGTTACGGTTGCGCAGTGGAAAGGCCAGGTTATCGAAAACGCTCATGGTATCGTAGATCACTGGAAACTGAAAAACCTGTGCAATATTGCGTTCTTGAGGTGGTAAAGAGGTGACATCTACGCCATCAAACAATACCCGTCCTTCAGATGGCTGTAATAGACCGGAAATAATATTGAGCAAGGTCGTTTTTCCACAACCGGACGGTCCGAGCAGGGCGTAGGCTTTACCATCTTCCCAGACATGGTCGGTTTTGCGCAGGGCATAATCTGCTTCGTTCTTCGGTTTTGACAGGTATGAGTGAGCCAGATTGTTAAGTTCTATTCGAGCCATTATAAAACCTTTAGATCGATTTCTGGGGGTCATATTCGGGGGCTGCAACCCGGTGACCGTTAAGATCAAAAATATATAAAAGAGCTAAATTTATGTATGTCTGGATCGGTTTCCCCATCTGGTAGGTATGGATTCCCTGCTGCTGGACAATCCAGGTATGATCCTCATGAATAACGTGAATAAAAGTTTCCGAACCGCTGATCTCAACCAGATCAATGATGGTCTGGAATTCAACATCTTCAGCTGATTTGCGCTGTAGATGGAGATGATTTGGACGCATGCCGAATTGATACTTCCCTGGAGCCAACTCTTTAAGATGGTGCTGGAGAGGGATCGGTTGTGTTCCCCCTAACTTGAGAGTCCCTGACTCGATGCTGCCGTGGATTAAATTCATTGCCGGGTCGCTGAACGCCTGTGCGATTCGGGTTGATTGAGGATATCGATAGACATCAACCGTTGAACCAAATTGTTCCAGTTGTCCTTCGTAGAGAACTGCGGTATTCCCCCCCAGCGCCAAGGCTTCGAGTGGTTCCGTTGTTGCGTAGACAACAATTGATTTGCGCCGCTTGAAGATCTCATGCATTTCGATCCGTAATTCTTCTCGGAGTTTGTAGTCGAGATTGACCAGCGGCTCATCAAGGAGCAAGAGCTCTGTATCTTTAACCAGCGCCCGGGCAATAGCAGTACGCTGTTGCTGTCCCCCCGAAAGTTCATTTGGCAGGCGATCAAGCAGTGCCTCAATACGCAGGATTTCGGCAACTTCCCGAACCCTGCGGTCAATCTCTTTCTCCGGGACTCTGGCTAAACGTAATGGGGATGCTATATTCTTATACACGGTCATTGACGGATAATTGATAAACTGCTGATAAACCATTGCCACATCGCGTTTTCTTATGGGGACGCGGGTCAAGTCGCGATCATCCATCAGAATTCGCCCTGTTGTCGGCTTGTCAAGACCGGCCATCAGCCGCATCAAGGTGGTTTTTCCGGAGAGGGTTCGTCCCAAGAGGATATTAAAGGTACCGGGCTCAAGTTTAAGGGAAATGTTGTCAATATAACGTTCTTGAGCAACCAGTTTCGTAATATTTTCCAGGATCATCGACATGGAACTATTGTCCTTCAGTTAGATTCGTTTTTTCTGTGGAGCGTTCCAATGGAATAATGTTATCTGCCGTGTACAGGGCGACATTTTTTTCTGCGAGCAAAGTGATAATGTGTTCCGGTGGATAACAGTCAGTAAACAGCGCATCAACTTGCTCGATGTCTCCCAAACGAACCATGGCACTGCGGTCAAACTTGGTATGATCCGCGGCGAGAAAAACTTGTCGGGAGTTTTTGATAATTGCCTGAGCAACCCTTACTTCATGGTAATCAAAGTCCAGTAGGGCTCCGTCGGTATCAATTCCGGAAATGCCGATAATGCCGAAATCAACTTTGAACTGGCGGATAAAATCAATTGTTGCTTCGCCGGTGATGCCACCGTCACGTTGGCGGACGATGCCACCTGTTATAATGATTTCAAAGCTGGGGTTACTGCGCAGGATGGCAGCAACATTCAAGTTGTTGGTGATAATTCTCAGACCGGTATGATTGAGCAGGGCTTTGGCAATTTCTTCAGTGGTGGTGCCGATGTTGATAAAGACAGAGGCGCAATCAGAAATATGATCTGCAGTCATTTTTGCAATCTGGTGTTTTTCTTCCAGATTCATCACCTGGCGAGTTGCATATTCAACGTTTTCGACGCTGGAAGAGAGCCCGGCACCTCCATGATAGCGGGTCAGTAGTTGTTGATCACACAGAGCATTGATGTCGCGACGGATTGTTTGTGGTGTAACGTTGAAATTCTGGGATAAAGTTTCGATAGAGACAAAGCCTTGTTGTTGGACGAGAGTTAGCATTTCTTGTTGTCGTTGATTCATTCTGAATCCAACTCTGCAAGGGATCTAGTCAAGGTCTCTTTTGCGCATAGGCTATATATCTGGTATACCAGACTTTATCCGATTTACAAGTAAAGTTGCAATATAAATTTTCGCATTCGAACATTTCGAACCCTATTATTTTTCAATATTGTTGATAATAGACTATATTGAAAGTTCAAAGGAGGATTTTATGAGCGAACCTCACATCCTTGCAATTGACCAGGGAACCACCAGTTCACGGGCAATGATCTTTTCTGCTGCTGGAAACTGTGTTGCTGTTGCCCAACAGGAATTTCGGCAGATTTTCCCTCAGGATGGTTGGGTGGAACATGATCCTGAAGAGATCTGGCAATCAGTACTCAGTGTTTGTCGTCAGGTTCTGCGGCAAGCAAAAGAGGCGGGGAACGAAGTCGTCGGGATCGGTATCACCAACCAGCGGGAAACCACCGTGGTTTGGGATCGAAACAGCGGCAAACCACTTTATAACGCTATTGTCTGGCAGGATCGTCGCACCGCAGAATATTGTGCCGAATTGAAAACAGCGGGAAATGAAGAGCGGGTTTCGGAATTGACCGGGTTGTTGCTCGACCCCTATTTTTCTGCAACCAAGCTACGCTGGATTCTCGATAATGTTGCTGGAGCCCGAGCTAAGGCGGACGCCGGGGAACTCGCTTTTGGTACTATTGACAGTTTTTTACTCTGGCGCTTGACCGGAGGGGAATCTCACGCAACTGATGCGACCAATGCATCACGAACCATGTTGTTTAATATCCACTCACAGCGGTGGGATGACTCATTGCTGCAGCTATTTCAGATTCCCCAACCTCTCCTTCCAGAAGTTAAGGATTGTAGTGCCGATTTTGGAACAACTGAAGCTGGTTTATTTGGTCGTGCCATTCCGATTGCCGGGATTGCCGGTGACCAGCAGGCCGCAGCAATTGGGCAAGCATGTTTGGAACCGGGGATGATCAAAAGTACCTATGGAACCGGCTGCTTTGTCCTGTTGAATACCGGGAAAACAGCGTTCCGTTCCGAAAATCGTTTATTGACCACCGTTGCCTACCGAATCAAAGGGGAGACCAGCTATGCCATTGAAGGTTCAATTTTTGTTGCCGGAGCGGCCATCCAATGGATTCGTGACGGAATTAAATTGATCCATTCCGCGGAGGAAGTTGAAGGTTTGGCACAGGGACTAGATTCTAACCGGGGAGTTTATATGGTTCCAGCTTTTACCGGGTTGGGCGCTCCGCACTGGGATCCAAATGCTCGGGGGGCGATCTTTGGATTGACCCGTGATACCGGGATTGCTGAAATTGCTCGGGCAACTCTGGAGTCAGTTGGCTATCAGACTTACGATCTGATGGAGGCAATGCAGCGGGATAGTGGGACAATGCCTAAAGCTTTACGGGTTGATGGTGGCATGGTGGCCAATAACTGGTTCCTGCAATTTTTGGCAGATCTTCTGAATGTCCGGGTTGAACGACCTCGGGTGACGGAAACCACCGCCCTGGGTGCTGCCTATCTGGCAGGGGTACAACTTGGATTGTTTGAATCTCTAGCTGCCGTCGGCAAGCAGTGGCAGCGTGATGCCTTGTTTACCCCAAGTTTGAACCAGCAAGACCGGGATGAATTGTTGCTTGGTTGGAAAAAAGCGGTCTCCCGGGTTTTGGAAAACTAG
>JASFYS010000087.1:0-14096 GCA_045047095.1 Desulfuromusa sp.
CAGAAATTGGACGCCGCCAAGGCGGAACTGGATAAAGCAACCCGACGTTCAGCCAAAGCAGATGCCAAACTTGAGGATGCTCAAAACGCACTGGAACAATTAAGGGAAAAATATCATCTGCATGAGGAAGAAAAATAAGTTTAGAGTAAGTGTTAGTAATATGTGGTAACCCAGACTTGATCTTATAGACAGTATCGGATCTGGTAGTGCTCGCTTCAGTTTTATGCTCAAAACTGACTATATTTGGAAAACAACCAAACTCCACTACAAGCCATTTTTAAAAATGAAATCCCGACTTTTGACAAGCCGATTCTGTGCAATTTGTTCCCAGGGGAAACAAGACCCCATTCTCTTAAATATGCAGATAAAAACTATGTCATCAGACATCATGATTTAGTTCTACTGTTTTCTCTTTCTCAGGCAACTTTTCAGAAACTTTTTCTGTTACTGACTCTGTTTCCTTAGTGGGACAGTCATCGTTCAAAGAGCCGCCATCCTTTATTTCTGGTTGCGAAAGAGATTCGTCAGCTCTTTCCTCTGCGTGCGGCTCTTCCTGAGCCCTAACTTTCAGATTGTGACGCTCATCTTCCGTCTTCACTTCCAGATCAATTGTATTTTTCAAATCATTGGTTGCACGTTTAAACTCAGCAAATCCCTTGCCCAAAGATCGCGCTAATTCGGGAAGCTTTTTGGGGCCAAGGACTATCAGTGCCAAGGCGGAAATGAGAAGCATCTCTGCCATTCCGATTCCAAACATCAATATTTTCCTCTCTTTTTAAATTTTCCTCTACCTAATGCTGCTGGCCAATATACTACATGCCAAGACAACCCCAAAGCTCTTCCCCTCGGCGAGAATGGCTCCATGGAAAGCTACCGTCAATCGCTCATAATCGCTGAATAAATTGACATATCAAATCGGGACAGTCTATCATTCGCATGCCCTTATCCCTCAGGTTAAGTTGGAAATTTCATGTTCTATTTGTGTTGCTCTCTCTCTGGAGAAAGGGAAGTATTGATGTTGGCATACCCTGAAGCTCTCGCCAAGGTGCTTGAAAATACCCGCCCCCTCTCTCCAATTGAACACAAGCTGCATAAGATTCGCAGTGAGCAAATACTTGCGGAACCTGTTTACGCACAGCTTGATCTGCCGCCAGCCGCTACTGCAACTATGGACGGTTTTGCTTTTATGCATTCTGGCCTGAAGGCAGATACTCCCCTCAAAGTTGTTGGTTTTGTCCCGGCCGGACACAAATTCAATTGCCGAATTCACAGAGGCGAAGCCGTACGAATCATGACTGGGGCCCCATTGCCCAAAGGGTGCGATACTGTCGTTCCAATTGAAGAAACGGAGCAACAAGACAATTGGTTGAAGCTTAGCTCTGTCCCCAATTCTGGCTCTTACGTACGGCAGCGTGGAGAAGAATTCCGTCAGAGTGAATTAGTTCTTGCTGCTGGGACAAACCTTACCCCCGGAGCAATCGGACTCTTGTCTGCCGCTGGAATTTCTCGCCCAAAGGTCTATCCTCTTCCCAAGGTCGCAATTCTATCGACTGGGGATGAACTGTTCTTACTGGATGAAGCGCAGCAAGAAGGAAAAATAGTCAATTCCAACGCATATCTGCTAGCGGCGCGATTACGGGAAGAAGGAATTGAGCCAGTAGTACTCGGCATCGCCAAAGATCACCCCTATGAACTGGAAGAAAGACTCAGAGAGGGCCTTAGCGCCGACTTGCTGATGACCACCGGTGGAGTCTCCATTGGTGATCGCGATCTGGTCAAGTCCGTTCTTAACAACCTAGGGTTCAACAAAGTGTTCTGGAAGGTCGCGATCAGTCCAGGAAAACCGATTCTGTTCGGAACTATCGATACCTTGCCGATTTTCGGACTACCCGGCAACCCTACTGCCACCGCTACAACCTTTGAACTCTTTGTTCGACCAGCACTACGCCGTCTAGCTGGTTACAGCTACCCTCTTCCACCACGGATCAAGGTACGACTAGCCGATAGCATTAGTGGCGGCAGGAAACGCCAGCAGTTCCTCTGGGGACAACTCAAAATTGTAGCAGGAGCACTACAGTTTCTCCCGGCAAAAGGCAAAAAGTCCGGGCAACTCCATGATCTGATAACAGCGCATGCTCTACTTCCGGTGCCCAGCGACAGCCCTGGGCTACCTGTTGGCGACGAGGTTGAGGTTATCTTGCTCCGCTTGCCGAGCGCTGGTGACAATTGATCTAGTTGCTCTCATGATCGCTTTAAAGAAAACAGAATCGGCAATTCGACATTAATGTTGCGTTTGGGCTGCGGAAACGGAGCAGCCAGCTTGACGGCAAGAATTGCGGCTTTATTCAAAATTGGATAGGGTGATTCGGCTAGAATACGGATCTCGTCAATAGCTCCGGTCGCGGTGATCATGAAGCTTAGATTGACCTTGCCGGTCATACGTAAGCGCCTTGCACGAGCGGGGTAAGCGATATGCTTCTCAATCATCCCACGGATATAACCTAAATACACAGGGTCAAGAGCTTGATCCTGATCCTCGAAGGAATCTCCTTCGCCCCATCTTTCTGATGCAACGGCAGGCACCTCTTTTGGGTTGCTGCTGGCGACAGATTTTTCTTCCCCACTGTGCTGTTCAATAATGCTAGTGTAATCGTTAAGTCCTTCACTGCCAGTTTGTTGTTTAAATGTCTTCACAGGCGACACTACAGCCACCTGTACAGGGGGTGGCGGCGGCTCAAATGACTGCTGTTGTTCTTCGGGCTTTTGTTGGAAAATTTCGTAATGCAAAGGCAGCTGTTCCGCGACTCTTCGGGGCTCTTCCTTGATTGGTTCCGAGAGGAGAATGTTTTTAGGCCCTGTTAATTTAGATGCAACAACGGGAATGGGTTGCTTTACCTCTGGACGGTGGCGCTCTTTCGGTATTTTCTTTTCAGCCGGCATTTCTATCGCCGCCTTCCTCACATCGATAAGTGTCACTTGGATTGTCGCTGCCGCTGGCTTGGAGTTTTGGGGCAAGGTTTGACCCTTCGTAAAATACATCCCCACAGCAACAAGATGAAAAGCCAGGGACAGCAAACCGCAACAAAGAAAATTTTGTTTATCCGTCAACATAGCTAACCAGCTTTTCAAAAGAACCCTCTATTTCCGCATCAACAACCACATACTCAGTTAGGGCAAACTGCTGTATCACCTTTTCGATGAAATCACGGCGGACAACAATCAGTAGTCGGTTTTTAGAAACTAGCAATTCGGATAAGGCTGAAGCCCAGCCCTTACCGGCCAATTCGAGTCGGCCGATCTCGTCAAGAACCGTCAGTGAAGACTCTCGTTCCGTTACGAGCGTTTTCCAGCCTACAGCGAAGGTCTCTTCATGAAATCCAAAACGGCCGATATTGATGGGTGAAGATAAATTTTTTCTGCACAGTTGGTGCCGATCACCTGTTGGGTGAAAAATTGCATCATAGCCATATTTTTCACCATTCTTCCAAACCCCTTCGGCAACCACACCAGACACTTTGAAGCGCCTTTTTTCAAGACGGTGCAAAAACTGTTTCAGGAGTGCTGTTTTGCCGCTGTTAACAGCGCCCGTTACAATAAGCACTTGCGGAATACTTTCCCGATTTACTTTCTGTTGCAAGCCAAGACCGAGGCCAACACCGATGAGATGCCGGATACTCTTAATCGGATGTTTAAAAAAATGCTTCGTATCGATGGTAGTTTCTATAGTCTGAAAAAAAAACTGCGCCATCCTGAGCGCTGCAAAAAGATTTCCTCTTTCGTCCTTTATCAACAGTCCTTTAATCTTTGGATTTGCCAATTCAATGATCAGAAAATGGACACTGAAAGTTATGAACAATGCCCGGAATCCCATTGCTAAGCCCGAATAAAAACCAGCAATACTAAAAAATCCACCGCCCTTGTGCAAAAAGAGGCCCGACAGGATCATCACTAAAAAAACGGGGATCCAAATGCGGATATTTTTTGTTTTGCCCAAGCGTTGCTGGTAGAGAAACATACAGGCACAAAGATAAACTGCCATACTAGAGTAAATGAGAGCGCTCAAATCTGTGATAACCAGAATAGTGATCAAGAAAAGGGTATGGACTACAATCAACGCAGGTACATAGTTAGCCTTTATGCGATTTTCTATTATTATTTTTCCGCTATTTTTTTCTGTGCCGGCACTCTCTACAGTTTCAATCGGAGTTACACAGATTGAAACTCCAATCACTCCGAATAAGCTACCTAGCAGAAAATAACCAACACCGCAACAGAGGAGAAAAACAGCGGGAGAAACTTGGACGCCGACCCAGGCACTGAAAGTATTTAGGATCTCGCCATATAACTCCACCATTCCCTGGCCGTAGAACAGTAAAAGCTTGCCGACCTTCTGGACAAAGGTCCAGGTCATCGCCATTCCGCCACCAAAAATATACGCTATGGGGTTTCTTCCAAACAGGCAGATTGATAATTCAAACAGGGCTCCGATAACAAGGATTGCAATTACTGGCCCGATAATTTTGGGGGTGGGAGCCAGGAACTTCAACATTGCACAGATAAGTGCGGCTCGAATGATCACCCCCCGACCGCCCCACTCTTTATGCAGGGCGGTCAGGATAACAATAGCAATGCCGGTAAGAATCTGCCCCTTAAAAGGGACTTTATAGCTGTGAAGAAAGAAGCCAAGAACCACTTCCGAGGCAGACCAGACGCTTGCCGCTATGGCAGCTTGAACCCATTTATCATGCCTCGAAGTCACCATTTAGAAATCCGCTTCTAATCCAGCAAAAAAAGTTCGCCCTTCCCGAGGAAGACCGTCATCCAAAGAATAGTTGCGATCAAAGGCATTTTTAATCCCCGCTTCAATTTTGAAATTAGAATTGAAATTGTAGCGGGCTGTGATGTCAAAAATTCCGTAACTAGACATTTTTTTGATAGAATCATCAGCAGCACGATAATAGCGCTGAGCCTCAATCCGGAGTAATGGAGAAAGAAAAAGTTGATCAGTTAAACTCCAGTGGTCCCCAAAAGTCAGCGTATGCCGAGGACGATCAGGAAGGTGATCTGAGGTTCTACCGGCAGAGGTATTGATGGCATCGAGGTAGGTATAGTTAACAATTAACTCATGCCCCCCGAAAATGAATGCCTGTGTTCCCAACTCAATTCCTCGATATTCTGCAGAGTCGATATTTTGTACCTGATAGATTGGCTTCCCGCTAAAGGGGTCGTGATCGACAACGACACTTTCGATGAGATCATCAATTTTTGAATAAAACAGGGAGGTCCGTACGATCAGGTTGTCGCCCAAAATCTTCTCGCCACCTATTTCGTAATTGATCGTTTTCTCTTCGTGCAGATCGGGATTTGGCGCGCTCCAATCAATATATCCAGAATAGAGCTCTTTAAGAGTTGGAAAGCGGCTTTTGCTGGAAACTAAAAAGTGGATTTTAGTTGATGTGTCTAAATTGTAGTTGATGCCTACTGAAAAATTAAAGGCATTCGTGTCGCTATTTAATGCGGCACCATTGGCATAAACGGGTCGAACCAGATCGTAACCAACACCGACCAGAATGGTCATATCATCGGTTAATTTCAGTTGATCCTCAATACCGACTGAATATGTTTCACTGCTGTATTTTTCCCAGTTGAGACCATAATCACTCTGTTGTTCGTGGGTATCTTCACGGTAATGAAAAGCAAGGCTAGGTAAGTGCTTCTTCAAACCTGCGTGGCTCAGGGTCAGAGAACCTCCATAAGAACTCTCCTCATAGGTACTATGAAAGGCATAACGGAAGGTCTGAGAGTCATATCCATCGTCATCGTATGAGTCGAGAACATTTCGTCCTTGATCATAAAACAACCGGGTACGAATATCGATTTTTCGTACTTGAAAATCACCTACGCCATAGAGCGTATTTTTTTCCCAGTCAGTATAGCGCCAGTAGCGAGGAAAATCGCTGATTCTCGGCGGCATTCCCCATTCCCCCTCGATCCGGTTGTATGCGATAAAAATCTCTCCGCCCACGGCTGGAGTCACTCCTGTTTTTATATATAGTGTTTTTTTTAGCTGATCTGAATTGTCCCTGCGTCTACCATCTTCAATCGCATTGCTCTGGTAATCGTCTGAAAGCCTAAAACCATCTAATTCAATGAACCCGGCAACGAGCATGGCATAAAAACGATCCTGCCGCGTGCCGAGAGAGAATTTACTGTCAAATAAACTATCGGAGCTAAAACTTCCCTGAATACTTCCTTCCAGTCGCTCCTTAGGCCTAACGGACAGAAGGTTGACCGACCCTCCGAGGGTATTGGCTCCATAAAGAACTGAACTATGCCCCTTCGGGATAACAATACTGTCGATCATCGCTGTATCAAACAATCCCAGATCTACATAACCATCATATGCCTGTGAAATTGGAATGCCATCAAGGTAAACCGGCACTTGTCGTTGATCAAAACCACGGATTGTAAAGTTTTTTTCATTGCGGCCACCGATCGTTATATTTACCCCTGGAGAAAGAGTAAGAGCGTCAGCAATACTATTTTTTTCAAAAATAGTCGTCTGGTCTTTGTAAACTTCTTCGGCGGCATAAAAAACTGTTGCATCAAAAGTCCCCTTAACTTCGATCGTGCCAAGATGATAGTCGGGTATGACCTCTGCAAAGCCTACGCATGCAAAAAGCAACAGGGCCAATAATAAATAGATAGTTTTGTTCATCATTTCGCCTAATATTGAGAATAAGAGACTCCCCCAAGTACCTTGTTGCCAGGTGCTCGGGATAACAATTACTTTTGGAAATAAACTACTTTAGTTTGTGCAGATCCTTCATTTCTCTATTTGATCCACGTCCTTAGAAGCAACAGAAGTCTCTTCTTCTGTTAACTCTTCATCTTCGTTGATCCCTTTTTTGAAGTTAAGAATCCCCTTGCCAAGGGCACTACCCACCTGCGGAAGTTTACCCGCGCCAAAAACGATCATTACCAGAACCATAATGATCAAAAGTTCCTGAGTTCCAAGTCCAAACATGATTTACTCCTCTGTTTTTATGTTGAGGCATTGCCTCGGTGAAAAAGTAAAATCGAAATGTTGCAAATCGGCCATTTTATCGGTAACTAGACTGCGGAGGTGGGCAAACTCCGTCAGCAATCCCAGAGTTTCCCCGGTCAGTTTGGCCCCGCCGCCGCCTTTGCCCCCTTTACACCGTTCCAGAATCAAGAATGGGGCTAGCTGTTCCATCTCTCGTAATTGGGCCCAGGCTTTGCGGTATGAAATCCCCAGAGTTTGACAGGCAGAGTTGATCGATCCAGTCGTTGCGATCGTCCGCAATAAGATAGCTCGGCCATCGCCAAGGAACGGCTGTCCATCAATTTCCAGCCAGACTTTATTGCAAATACGAATTTCGCTCATGACAGAAAACGGTCAACAATCAGATCGCAAAGCCCGGTGGCATCGTTGATATCATAGACCGGCACATCCAGAGATAACGGGCTGTCTGAGGCAACCGCGAACAGGGTTGGATCATGCTCTTCATTGCGACATAGAAGTTTTTTACTTCTTTCCTGACGATGGACCTCGATTTTCGGCATACTGCTGCGCTTAAACCCTTCAGTGAGCAGGATGTCAAGATCACCGCAATAGTTGGCAATAGTCTCCGCCAGGGGTGGTTCCCCGACAGGGTTTTGCTTAACCATGGCAATTTTTTCTGGAGAGGTGATCAACATGATATCGGCTCCGGCCTGAGTCAGTCGCCAGGAATCTTTCCCTTCATGGTCTATACTGAAGGTATGGGCATCATGCTTGACTGCACCGACGCTGTAACCACGGTGCTTCAACTCGATGATCAGCTTCTCCAGCAGGGTCGTTTTGCCGGTACCACTTTTGGCAACAATCGAGACGACGGGTGGGGTCATCAGTAATCCTCCTTTAATTGTGCAAGTTGTTCAGGGGTGTTGATATTGATCAGGGCGCGTTGCCAGCCTTCCGGAAGTTCCGCTGGATCAAGAAAGCGGATGGCAATCCGCTGATAAAAATCGTAGATACGATATTGGTTGAGCTGCAGCATTGCTTCCATCTGCGGCAAGCAGTTCTTATGGTAAAGGGCAAAAACTGGCTCATACCCCTCTGTGGTGCGTGGGACAACGGCATCCACACCGGTTCGATTGGATAACAGCCGCTCGACAATCCGCGCATCGGGGTAGGGCATGTCACAGGGTGCAACAAATATCCAATCAGTTTTTGCTGCGCTCAGCCCGGTGTAAAGTCCTCCCAAGGCGCTGCCAGGATAGAGGTCGGCAATCGCCGGGATGTCAGGCCGAGCCAGATCGGGTCGGTCACCAGCAATCAGAATGTTCGAGAAAAATTGTTCCAACAGCAGCAGAGATCGTGCAAAAAGGGTCTGGCCAGCAAATTCCAGCAGCGCTTTATCCTTGCCCATACGGCGACTCTTGCCACCAGCCAGCAGCACGCCGGTGACATTGGCTAAGGGAGTCGAATAATTTTCGATGTGCGAACTTTGCATAACGTATCTCAAAAAAAATCAAATATTATTAAATCATGGCAGGTTCGTTGTGTTGAACCTGCCATGACCGTGTCTTCCCCATCACACTGATGGGATCTTTCTATCAGCCAAACTCATCATCTAGATCTGAAGGATCTTCTTCCTGATCACTTTCCTGCTTGGTCGCTGGCGGGGTTTCCTTTGCGGTCTGAGTCTCTTTTTTCAGCGATTTTTCGGTATTGGTGGAGGCCTTCAGAGAGGGCGTCACTCTCTCTGAAGGCTTATCACCGCTCAAAGCAGTCGTACTAAAGGTCAGTACGAGAAAAAGGATGAGGCATAGTTGCTTGATCATGGTGTTTAGACCCTGATCAATTTGACTTTGGTGTCATAATAACTGGCACTTCCACCAATCGGATCGCTCATACACACATTCTTCAGCACCGGGTCAACCATGCAGGCCGCGTTTGTGCATAAACCTGCGCGACGTCTTTTGTCTCCGGCGGTTTTCTTCCCATCAACGACGACATCGCCCGCACCATAAGCCCAGTGCCCGTAGCTCCAACAGACCGAGACAACCCCTGGGCGGATACCTTCGATGGCTTTCAAGCGACCTTCCATCGGTACCGGCTGGTGATTAGGAACCGGCCAGACCCCTTCAGTGTTTGTCGGTGACGCAACCCGGACAAGATCACCATTTTTAAAGCCCAATTCAGCTGCAGTTTTCGTGTTTATTATAATGTGGTTCTCTGGAAGAATAGCAGAAAGCCAATAGTTTCCGGGCAGCGTTCTCGATTGCCCGCCGAGAATTTCTTTATAGGTGCTTAAGTCAAGCGAATAATCACCCGAATTAATCTCCTTACCGCCAGCATCCATGACCGGTTCATAGATTCCCTGCCCGCTGAAACGTTTACCAGTCAATGAATGACGTTGGGTTCCAATATTTTCCACATACATATTGAACCGTCGTTTGACTTGATGTTTGACAAAACCATCATGCCCGATATTATTTGCTTCGCTAAAGTCTTCGAAGCGTCCGCCACGATTCAACAGGTAGACAACCTTCTTCCAATTCTTGACACCAGCTGCAGCCTGCCAACGCTCTTCACTGAAGACGGTTTTTTCCAGATGCTTTCGAGCATTCAAGAAAAGTTGCATTTCTTCTTTGGAGGCATCAGGGACATCATCCCCTTTTTTGTCTCCCCAGCCCAGGTTTGCAACCAACTTCAGGTACCAGTCTTCCGGCCTGGTAAAATCGAGCCCGGGGGCAAAACCATCTTTCCCGCACCCCGGTAAGTTCATCCTCTCGCCAATAGCCAGCATCATCGCCTCCGTGGAACAATGCATCTTCTCACCGTAAACCTCAACAACCTCGGTTAGTGGTGTGATGGTCGGTTGGCGCAGCTTAGACGCTTTTGTCGGTGCGTCCGGCGTCGTATGTGGAGTCCCGAAACGCTCCCAGATTGCAGTATCCGGGAAGAGATAATCAGCGTACATGGAGGACTCACCGATGACAATGTCATCAGCAATAATCAACGGTAGTTTCTTGGTATCGGCAAGTATTTTCAAGGCCGTATGTCCAGCAGGCGCGGAAAAACCAGGGGTACCTTTGTGCAGCCACAACGCTTTAATCCCATAGGGGTATTGATCGTCAGCAGAAGGGATGATTTCCTGATAAACGCTGCCGGTGAAGGGGAACCATGGACGTTTAGCCGGATAGCCTTCGAAAAGAGTCGACTTTTCATAACTGGAGCCTTCTCTGGTGATCTTATGGCCAAATGAGCTTAGTTTCCCCGGATGCAACTTCTTTATATCAAATGGGAAGTGCAGTTTGTCACCCAATTCATGCCAATGACCGCCACCGGCATGTAAGCCGCCCTTGTGATCAATATTACCGACTAACATATTCAGCACGATGATTGCTTGACCATTATAATAGCCGTTGGTGTGCTGAACCGGGCCGCGGTACAAATCAATCGCTGCACGCTTGCCATGAGCGGTAAACTCTTTGGCCAGTTCAGCCATCTCTCTGACCGGTGTGCCTGCTCGCTCGCCCCAACCCTCAAGAGTTTGAGAAAAAGCAAGTTCCTTGAGTAGAGTGAAGCTGCTCTTGACTTTGTATCCAGCTACTTCACCGCTGAACTCAAGGTCACCATAAATCTCTTGCTTTTCATCAACCTTTGTTGCTACGCCATTGACGGCGACGACAAAAGCATCCTCTTCACCTAACCCGGCTTCGGCCGTACGCAGGTAAGCCCCAGGACCATCAGCTTCAATTTTCACCAGGAAGTTGGCCGTTGTCCAGGAGACTTCGTTGGTTGCATGGGCTGCTGCTTTTGTGGCATTGGACAAGAATTTCTTGTCATAACGCTCATTCTCGATAATCCAACGAGTCATTCCAAGGGCAAGAGCGGCGTCACCACCCGGTTTAACCGGAATCCACTTCCACGCTTTAGCTGCGGTTTTATTCAGCATCGGATCAACAACAGCAATTTTCAAGCGGCCATCAGCAAGACCGTCGGTGATTTTGCCGGTCATGATTGGGGGACCAAAGTTGGCTTCAAAGGGGCTGGTGCCGAAATAAATGTTAAATTCAGAGTTCAGTGTATCTGGCTTCATGTGGTGTTTACCACCACCCCATTTACCTTTTTTATATTTGTTTGTTGTTCCCCAGAATGCGATGTGGTGAGATTGCTCGCAGATGGTGGTATGCTCATAAAAGTTAACCGATCCAAAACAGTTGTGCATAAACCGTTTACCAAGTTCTTTACGGCCATGCTCAATTCGCCCGGCTTGAAACACAAACTGGTTATTTTTCATCCCCAGGTCCGGATGTTCGGGGTCAATCAACGAATCAAGATGAGCTGCATGTTTAACCTTAAAATCCGGCACGCTCATCTTGCCACCTGCAACCGACTTCCAATCTTTAGCCATCGCTGCTGTAGCAGCAGGATCCTTTTGGGCATAGATATCTTTCAGTCCTTCAACATGACGATTCTCGCCGATATCAGCAAAGAGTTTTCCACCTTCGACAATCTCCTTGATAGCTTGGTCAAAGGAAACAACTTTCCACTTATTCGCACCACGGAGTCCATTACGCTTCAAGACTTTAACAATCCTGTAGGGATCATAAAGACTCTGAATTCCAGCCTGTCCCTTGGGACAAATCTTGCCATCAACTTTTACCGCTTTAAATGGAGATGTTTTGAGCGGCAAATGGGGCAGCAGATTCTGTGGCGTGTAAGGGTTGCCATCAATCTTGGCCAACAACCCGTCCTGAATTTTACACTTTAAAGGACAAGAAGTATGGCACTGCAGACAGACCGAGTAGATAACTGCTTCGGCCTTGCCAAGCGGGTAAATATTTTGTTGATCAGCAACTGCAGCCAGAACCTTATCGCACCAGCCAAATTTATCACCTAAGAAAGCACCACCGCCAACAACGACAGCCCCTTTCATTATCGATCTTCTGGATACTTTTCTATCAAGCATCTTCATTATATTCTCCTCTTCAGAGTTATATCACTTGGTCTTAAGCTCGTTATTGTACTTGCTTCGATGCTTTCGATTGCACAGTCCAGAGAAAAACCAGAGCGCCCGCAGCGACAAAACCAATGGTGACACCGATTTCCAAAAGTGTTGGCACATAATGAGTTGTTAGCCCGGGGCCACTGAAAGCAGCAGGAAGCTCGGCAAATTGCGCTAAAGCAAAGGCGCTGGTGACAAATTCATATTTAGCGGCAAACAATCCAATGATCGCTGCTGCTGCAGCAAACTTGACGACAGTAGATGATGGTTTTTTCTGAGCAAGTAAAAACAGGGGGACGACAACACCAAAAACAATGAAGACCCAGAACATTGGTGAAGCAAAGGCTCCGCCAGCAGCAGCATTCATAGCCGGTGCCGAAGAATATCTCTCAACAACAACCTTACCGAGTTCCATGATGTCAACAATCAGCAAATGGGCAAATAACATGGTACGAATGAATTCACGATTACCAGTTTCCAGAAGGGCGAGAACGCTATAACCCAAAGCAACTGCGGTAGCAAAGAACAGCGGAATAGTCATCGCTGAGTTCCAAACCGGGTGGGCAATAACCGTCCCAAAGTGGAGGGCTTCAAAGATCACAAATAAACCAGCCAGAATTAAGGATAACTTTCCTAGTAGCCGGGTATCCCCTCCGCTACTGGCTTTTTTCAGTAACAGCACAGAGACGATCAGAAACACCACGTAACTCCACACCGCCCATGGCAGAAATGCCTGGAAATCCGGGGTCAGAAGAATCATGAAGCCCCTGAAGGGATGCCCCAGATCCATGCCAATAATCGGCAATGCGGTTAGAAGACTGATAATTGACAATAAGAGTGCCGGGCGAGCGGAAGTTTTGTAGCCTTCACGACCAAAAGCATAGTACATGTTCGCCACTAACGCCGAACCGGCAGACAAGGTGATGAGGAAACCATAAGCTGCAACCCAAAGTCCCCAGGGAACGTAACTGCCGTAACCAACAGAGCTGTCGCCCCAGATGATAATCTTACCAATGGCAAGAGCCGCTCCCCCAAGAGCCAATAATGCTAAAACTATTTTCATAACTATCCCCTTTATCAGTTGAGATAATAAACTTTCGGATGAGTGCCTAATTCACTTTTAAGAATCTCGACATTCCGGCCACGAAGAATTCTGGTTACCAGCGCATCGGGGTTATTCAAATCCCCGAAATAAGTCGCATGCCCCAAGCACGACGTGACACACAAAGGCAACAACCCTTCTTCTATCCGGTTGGTGCAAAAGTGACATTTATGGGCGTTCCCCATGGGCGAGGCACCTTTTTCTTTGCGATTCCAGCTCTTGTTATATTCGTAAGTTTCAGTGGTTTCATACTCTTCCAACTTCGGGGTGTTCGCAGTGTAATATTTACCAAGGTCGGTGGTACGAGCACCATACGGGCAGTTGACGATACAGGAGCGACAACCGATGCACTTGTTGTAATCAATGACAACAATTCCATCGTTACGTTTAAACGTTGCATTCACTGGACAGGGTTTGATGCAGGGTGGATCATCACATTGCATACAGGGTCGTGGGGTAAATTCGCGCGTTACATTTGGATATTTTCCAATTTCTTCTTCCATAACGGGACGGTAAACCACTCCTGGTGGAAGCTTATATTCCGCTATACAGGCAACCGTGCAGGCGAAACATCCTGAACATTTCTTTTTGTCGATAACCATGCCCCAGCGCCGCGCACTGCGTGGCCGCTTTAATGCCTTGGCTAAGTCATCCAACATCGTGACAACTGGATCTTCCATCTTTGGATTCATCTAATCCTCCTTTGTGTATGTTGGCGCACATGCATCTCACCATCTATTAGCAAGATGCCTGCCAAATATAAAAAGGAGATTTAAAGGGGGAGGAAGGTTAACATCATGGGGCTGTTTGTATAGATAATATACAGGCTCGTGTGTATTCTCTATACAGATTTTAAGAATGAGGTGGTTAAGATTTTATTTTGAACAGGAATAAATTTCTATTTTTTTTCTTAATGTCAGCCGGTTAATACCCAAGAGTTTAGCTGCCTGAACTTGATTCCCCTGAGAACG
>JASFYS010000088.1:0-24320 GCA_045047095.1 Desulfuromusa sp.
GAGTACAGGCTGCATTGGGTAAAAATCAACACATGCCACGATTAGCACGACTTTATGCGGAAGTTCGAGAGGGAAATTGGGACAGATCTATTTAAGGCTGCACAAATAGGAAAAATAAATTTGTTCTCTTTATGCTTTTATGTAGACCTATAATTTCATCGTTTGGCGACAAACTGACAAAAGCCTTGTATCATGGCACTGCAAATAAAGTTCTTCGGCGATTGCCACCAGAGATAGCAAAAAGGGCCCTCAACAAACTTGACATGATCAATGGTGCACACGACGTTTTAGATTTGCGTTCCCCTCCTGGTAATCGACTGGAGGCGTTGCACAGCGACCTTGCCGGGATGTTCAGTATCCGGGTAAATGATCAGTGGCGAGTCGTGTTCAGGTGGCAAGATGGTAATGCCTATGAAGTACACCTCACTGATTACCATTAAGAGCTATAAAGGAGTAACAAAATGATACCTACTCATCGTATTCCAGCCCATCCTGGCAAAATCTTGAAAGAGGAATTTCTGGATGAACTCGGCATCACTCAGGTCGCATTTGCAACACACATCAATGTTCCAGTACAGCGGATCAACGAAATTGTGCGCGGCAAAAGAGGTGTTACTTCAGAGTCAGCTTGGTTATTGGCTCAGTCTCTCGACACGACACCGGAGTTTTGGATAAACCTTCAAACAACATATGACCTAGCTCTGACTCGTCCAGAAAAAACTATCTTAAAACTTCGCATGGCAAGCTAATGCTGGCTAATCTAGCAAATCAACAATTTGCTTGCAATACCGGTGTAACTGGCCGGTGTCATATCGAGTAGGCAGCTCGGGGCACACCATACCTATCTTGAGTTAAAGAAGCCGTCTTCCAAATTACAGAGACCATGAAAAAGCAAACCACTGAAATCACATCCCATCTATAAAAATTTCACAATTTGACATATCAGACAAATGGCTTTATCATTACGATAAATGTCTCTACGGAGGTTTCTTATGCAATTTGCACAAGTGGAACAAATTTTAGGTGGCGAAAAAATTCTTGGGCACAAGCTCGAAACCAAGATGGATATGGTCGTGCTTGGAAGTATTGGTGTGACTAAAAATGCGGTGTCGCATTTGGCCGACTATCTGTCCCTATCGTGGAAACAGATTGCTGAATTATTACCCGTAACAGAACGAACCCTGCAGAGATATACCTTGCAACAACATTTCAATCCGGCGGTTTCTGAACAAGTTTTGCATATTGCTGAAGTCCTTGCCAAAGGGACTGATATCTTTAAAGAAAAAAGTAAATTAATCATATGGCTGAACACTCCGCATAAAGTTTTTTCTCGTAAAACCCCACTTTCCTTGTTGGGTTCCCGTTTTGGCACTGAGTTGGTTTTGGAAGAGTTGGGTCGAATAGAATTTGGCATTTATTCGTGATTAAACTCTATCGAATTGCGACAACTGAACATATCAGCGATATAAGTGGAACCGGGGCAAGAATTTATGGTGGCCGCTGGAACTACATTGGCTATCCAGTAGTTTATGCTGCAGGCAGCAGATCGCTGGCAGCCCTTGAGTTCCTGGTACATGTGCCTATGGCGCTGGCACCAGCAGATTTAAGTATTATGGAAATTAATATTGTTGAAACTGTTGGCAGGGAGTCGGTCAATGAGAGTCAACTCCCATCGAATTGGCGAGATTATCCTGCCCCGGAACAATTGGCCGAAATTGGGACGAACTGGATAAAATCAAAATCGTCTTTACTGCTCGATATCCCATCAGCAGTTGTCAGCCGGGAAGTGAATACTTTAATCAACCCGTTGCATGAAGATATCAAAAGAGTAAAGGTGGTATCGGTTGAAAAGTTTTCATTTGATTCAAGACTGTTACAAAACCTGAATTCACCCCACTAGAAGGCCGAAAGGTCACATCTCAAAGATAAGCTACGGGGATTGCTGTTACATCTGTCGATAATGGAATATGTTTTTCAATAAAACAAATGACTGCACCTTGTCCAATATCTTTTTTCAGTTTTTTTAAAACACTGAAGTGCTTTGTCGCCGTTTTTGATGGGGTTCCCGTCTTTTTAAATTCAATAGGGTATAAAATGCCATCAGACTCTATGAGTAAATCGACTTCTTTTTGATCCTGATCGCGATAAAAGTAGAAGTTTGCTTCTTTCCCATTATGCCAATATCCTTTTAGTATCTCAGTAAAGAGATATGTCTCAAGTATTGCTCCCGACATTGCCCCTGCTTCTAGAGAATTTTCATCAGTCCATTTTGTTAAATATGCACACAATCCGGTGTCCAGAAAATACAGCTTTGGTGTCTTGATTATTCGTTTTGTAACATTGCTATGGTACGGATGCAGCAGGTATATAAGTCCAGAAGCTTCCAACACTGAAAGCCATGCTTTTACGGTTTTATTGTCAATATCAACATCTCTGGCAAGATTTGCATAATTTAGTAGTTGACCTGTTCTTGCTGCAACCGCCCCTATGAATTTATGAAAGGTGATTTCATCAGTAATATTCAGGATGTCTTTAACGTCTCTCTGTATGTATGTCTGAATATATGATCGATAAAATAGGTCTCTGGAGGTTTTATATTCATTGACCCGCGGGAAAGCACCCAGCCAAATTTGCTCATACACATCCATCAACGGTTTCATCCGTTTTTTTTCGACAGATTTAATCCATTTTTCTGTCGGTAAAAATGGTTGTGCCTCTTCTCCATTGTTGTCCAGCTCAGACTGTGATAGCCCCAGTAAATCAAGAACGGCAACACGGCCCGCAAGGCTTTCCGATACTCCCTGCATCAGATGGAATTTTTGTGATCCAGTCAACCAGAACAAACCATTCTTTTTTTCTTTATCCACAACCATTTTAATATAACTAAAGAGCTGCGGTGCATACTGAACTTCGTCGATGATCAGTGGTGTTTTATACGTTTGAATAAATAGTCCGGGGTCATTTTGTGCTAAACCCCGGATATCCAGATCATCAAGGGTGACATAGTTCATATGATTGTCTGAACACATTTCCAATAATGTGGTTTTCCCGACCTGCCTTGCTCCAGTTAGTAACAAAATAGGAAAACTGTCACTCGTCTGACGAATCACCTTTTCCATGGTTCTGATATACATAATTTCTCCGTTTATATTGGAATTATATTCCAATATAAACGGAAATGATAAGCTAAGTAAAGTGTAAATAACGTGTCAGTCGAAATGCGTTTACGTTTGTTTTCCCACATTTTAAAATAATTCATCTTGCCATTAACTGGTTAATATCTTGACACCCTGTGGTGCTAATGCTAAAAAACGCCTCGATTTAAGTAAGTCCTATACATTTAAGGAGAAAATATCATGGAAACAACATTCGCAATCATTAAACCTGATGCTTTTGCTGCAGGTTCTGCCGGTAAAATTCTGGCGCGTATTTATGCTGAAGGTTTTAAAGTTGTCGGTCTTAAAAAACTCTACCTGAGCAAAGTTGAAGCTGAAGGGTTTTATGCTGTTCATAGTGAGCGCCCATTCTTTGGTGAATTGACCGATTTTATGTGTAGCGGTCCTTGTGTTGTTATGGCACTGGAGGCAGATAATGCCATCTCCAAGTGGCGTGATCTGATGGGTGCAACTAATCCTGCTGAAGCTGCTGAGGGCACCATGCGTAAAGAATTTGGCACCGATATCGGTGAGAATGCGACCCATGGTTCAGATGCTCCTGAGACTGCAGCCTTCGAACTTGGTTATTTCTTTAATGGTTTGGAGTTGCTTTAGGATCTTCGGTTAAATTGCTTGTTTCTCAGAAAGCCCTTCGGTAGTATTCCGAGGGGCTTTTTTCGTTACTCATATGGAACTTCACATTGAATAAACATAAAATCGATCTTAAAAGTCTAACTCGGGAACAACTGGAAGAATTTCTTTCTGAGTTTGGTAAAGAAAAATATCGGGTAAAACAAGTTTTGCGCTGGATTTACCAACGCCATGTCACCGATTTTGAGCAGATGACCGATCTGGCGAAACAGTTTCGCGCTCAACTGGCTGAACGGGCTTTTGTTTCTTCCTGGCAACCAGAGTTTGTCGAAACCAGTATGGATGGAACGCGTAAATATTTATTTCGTCTGGATGATGGTGAGTCTGTTGAAGCAGTCAAGATCCCCATGGATGAAGACCGTGCGACTTTATGTATTTCAACCCAGGTCGGTTGTGCTATGGGGTGTCAGTTTTGCATGACGGGAACATTTGGTCTGACGCGGAATCTGCGACCAGAGGAGATTGTCAATCAAGTTTGTGCGGCATTGCAGGACGGGCCGATCGGCAATATTGTCCTGATGGGAATGGGGGAGCCACTGCATAATTTAGATAATGTGGTGACCGCTTTGAAGATTTTTTATCTGGATGATGGTTTGGGTTATGGAACCCGCCGGGTTACGTTGTCAACGTGTGGTCTGGTTCCCGAAATAGGAGAATTGAGTCAGAGAATCAAAGTTAATCTGGCCGTTTCTCTTAATGCGACTACAGACGAAGTCCGTGACCAGTTGATGCCAGTCAATCGACGTTATCCCCTCAGTGAGCTGATGGCTGTCTGTCGGGATTATGCCCAAAAAACCAAGCAGCGTGTGACTTTTGAATATATTCTGATCGGTGGAATCAATGATTCAATTGCTGATGCCAAGCGGTTGGTTAAATTGCTCCACGGGGTTCGCTGCAAGGTTAATTTGATTGCTTACAATGAACATGAGGGGGCTGAATTTAAAGCTGCAACTGAAGAGTCGATCAGGGCATTTCAGAGTTACCTGTTGCAGCGGGATATTGTGGCGACGCTTCGGGCCAGTAAGGGGCAGGACATCTCTGCGGCATGTGGGCAGTTGAAGGGAAAACTTGAGGATAAAGTAGAAAGTTGAAATATTTGAAAACCTATCCAGTAGGCTGTCCCAGGCTTTTGCGGCGCAACCAGACACAGCTAGGCAATCCGTAAATACCTGGGACAGCCCCCGATGGAACTGGGGACAGTCCCGGATTTACTAACATTTTCTGAATCTATTCTATAAATGTGGAGGGACTTTATCATGAATCAACCGATTATTGGTGTTATCGGCGGCAGTGGGCTTTATGAAATTGAAGGGTTGATGGATGTCCGGGAGGTGAACCTGGAAACACCTTTTGGTGACCCTTCCGATGTTTATATGACCGGGACTCTTGGTGATGCGCAGATGGTTTTTCTGCCGCGCCATGGTCGTGGGCACCGATTGTTGCCATCTGAAGTTAATTACCGGGCAAATATTTACGGGATGAAAACTCTCGGAGTTGAGCATATTATTTCGGTGTCTGCTGTCGGGAGTATGAAAGAGAAGATTATCCCTGGTCATATTGTTGTGCCGGATCAGTTCGTTGATCGTACCCAAGGTAAACGTGCTTCGACATTCTTTGGTGATGGTGTTGTTGGTCATGTGCAATTCGCCGATCCAGTTTGTGCTGATCTGTCTGCAATTCTGGTCGCAGCAGCTCAGGACGTTGGTGCAACTGTTCATAAAGGCGGAACCTATGTCTGTATTGAGGGACCTAACTTTTCAACTCGGGCTGAATCGAATATCTATCGTAATTGGGGTGTTGATATTATCGGCATGACCAATCTTCCTGAAGCCCGCTTGGCACGTGAAGCTGAGATCTGCTATGGAACCGTGGCTCTGGCAACAGACTATGATTGCTGGCATGACGGACATGATGATGTTTCTGTTGAAGCAGTTATCGCAATTATTCAGCAGAATGTTGCGACAGCGAAAGAAATAATCAAAACTGCGGCAAACATGATTGTTCGGCAACGGCAACAGAGAAGCTGTCCCTGTGTTGATGCACTCAAATATGCAATCTTGACAGATAAGAAACTGATCCCGCTCAAGACGCAGAAAATACTTGAACCAATCATCGGTAAGTATTTATAATACAAAGGAAATAATCATGAGTATTCTTGTTGTTGGCAGTGTTGCATTTGATTCAATTAAAACCCCTTTTGGCGTTGCGGATGATGTCCTTGGTGGGTCTGCTTGTTACTTTTCTACTGCAGCCAGTTTTTTTACAGAAGTTAATCTTGTAGCCGTTATCGGGGATGATTTTCCTCAAGAGCACATTGATTTCTTGCAGAGTCGCAATATTGATCTGACCGGTTTACAGAAGCAGCCAGGGCAAACGTTTCGTTGGAAAGGGCGTTACGATTACGATTTGAATGAAGCGCATACTTTGGAAACCCACCTCAATGTTTTTGAATCCTTTCGGCCTGTTCTCCCCGAAAACTATCGCGATGCGGAATATGTTTTTCTGGCAAATATTGATCCTGAGTTGCAACTTGAGGTACTTCAACAGGTTGAAAATCCCAAACTGATCGCCTGTGATACGATGAATTTCTGGATAGACGGAAAAAAAGCTGCATTGATCAAGATCCTTGCCAAAGTGGATATTCTCATTATCAATGAGGCTGAGGTGCGGCAGTTAGCTGACGAACCAAACCTGTTTAAAGCCGCCGAAATTGTTCGCAGTTTCGGTCCTAAAACCCTGGTGGTGAAGCGTGGTGAATATGGGGTTTTGATGTTTGGTGAGAGTTCTATCTTCTCAGCACCGGCTTATCCGCTGGAGGAAGTCTTTGATCCGACGGGCGCTGGTGATACTTTTGCCGGAGGTTTTATCGGTTACCTTGCTGCAACCAGAAATCTGGATGAACAAAATCTGCGTAAGGCAACCGTTTTTGGAACGGTTATGGCTTCTTTTACGGTTGAAAAATTTAGCCTCGATCGACTCAAGGAAACCGAATATTCTGAGATTGCTGACCGCTATAAAAAAATCAAACTGCTGACCGAGTTTGCTGATATTGATTAAATGTGTTTTAATTGAAATTCAACTATACAATTTTTCTTAAACCACCAAGGAACTTCGCTGATGTTTATTCAGCATAAACAACTTAAGAGCTTGAATGTTCCTGCTGAAAGGGTTGTCCATCTGCATGCGGCTTCAAGCAGTGTCCAGCTAGCATTTGCCGGGTACTCACCGCAGTTATGTCAGGCATACCTTCTACAGATTGCCGGTGGCAATAAGGTTTTGATTGTTGTCGCTTTTTATCTGGAAGAAAGCGAATGTTCAATTTTCTTTGTGCCTAAATTTGGAGAATTACCGGCTGAGGATGCGGAAGAGGTTTATGAAGAGGGTTATGGTTTTGTTGAATCGATGGGTTTTGTCCTGACGGAATCTGATTATCACTTACTGTCAGAACAAAAAAAACATGTCTATTGGGTCGCCTTACCGATATGTAAACCACCGAAAGAACAACTGACCAATAAATCTGTAGCAACGACCAAAGCCGATGAAGAAATAGGAAAATTGCAGTTGCGCAGTCGGAAAAGCCTGGGACGTTTTTTTGCTTCAATGTGATTGTATCTGGAGAAATATATGTTCCATGAGTTGAAATCTTTTATTGTCATCCTGGTGTTTTGTCTTTTTGCCTGTGTACCAGTCAATCAGCAGGCGCAGACAGAACATCATCAGGCTGATGTCCATTACAAGTTGGCACTGGCGCATCTGCAGGGAGGTAACCCAACCCTCGCGCTTAAAGAGTTGCTGGTTGCAGTGAAGCAGGATCCTCAAAACAGTTCAATTCAGGTTGCTTTGGCGCAAACCTATCAACGTAAAAATGCATATTCTCTATCTGAACAGCATTATCTGAAAGCCCTTGATTTATCTGACAACGACCCCCGCTATCAAAATAATTTGGCCTCTCTTTATCTGGATATGGAAAAGTGGGATAAAGCAATCCATTATTTTGACCTGGCCTCCCAAAATCTACTTTTTGTCAATGCTCATGTTGCTGTTGCCGGCAAGGCCTATGCGTATTTCAAAAAAATGGAATATCCTGAAGCACTGATTTATTCTACTGAAGCAATAAAGATCGCTCCCCGCTATGCCTCGGCTTATTTACTTAAAAGTGAAGTGTTTCAAGCTATGGGCAATCTAGATCGGCAAAAGTTTTTTTTGCAGCGTGCCATTGAGATTGCACCACAGTTTATTCAGGCTCGCTATCAGTTGGCGGTGTTACTGTTGCAGGAAAATTCTCCCGAAGAGGCGGCCGCTCAGCTAGAAACCATTCTTGAATTTTCTCCAACTTCTGAATTGGGCTATAAGGCAAAGAGTTTACTGAAATCGTTACCAGATTCCTGAGCCTTTTTACCCCTGCCAACTTACATAAAATTCGTATTCACCTGCTGGTGACTATCTCATCAACAGACTCCTGCTAAATCAATATGTTATCCTGGTTCAGACCGCTTGACAGATTGTCGCCTACTGTTACACTTATTTTGAACAACCTGTGTCAGAGGCGACAATGACAACAATTTTAATCGTTGATGATGAAGAAAATACCCGCATCGGGTTAGTCAAACTCCTTTGTCAGGATGGCTATCAAACTGAAGCAGTTGCTAATGGGTTTGAGGCCTTAGACTATCTTGGTGAGAAAAAAGTGGATCTGATTATTACCGATATCAATATGCCGGGCATGAATGGGCTGATTTTTCTTCGTGAGTTGAATGATTCTTACCCTGAAATAAAAGTTGTGATGATGACCGCCTATAGTGGGGTTGGTTCCTATTTGGAGTCGATGAATCTTGGCGCACTTGAGTATTTGAGTAAACCCGTTAAATTTGAAAAATTGAAGGCAATTATTAGTAAAACCTTTGAGCAGACGAGTTTATTGAGTGGATCTGTAACTGTATCCTAACAGGAGGTGACTATGAAAAAAATCTCGACAGTTTTAACCGCTATTGATTTTTCTGATAGTTCGGATAATGCCTTTCAAATGGCACTGTCAATGGCCAAGAGCTTTTCTGCGCGGTTGCTGGTGTTGCACGTGATTAATGAACCGGTTGATCTGCGTGGATTCTATGTCCCCCATATCTCATTTGAAAAGTTGGAAGAAGAGATTGAAGAAGGGGCAAAAAAGATGATGGAAAGTTTTTGCCGCCAGAATCTGCATAATTTTGAAAATTATGAATCTCTGATTGTCCCCGGACTTTCATATGAGCAGATTATTGGCCAGGCAGAAGAAAAATCAGCAGATTTGATTGTCATCGGAACCCATGGAAGAACTGGATTGGATCATGTGCTGTTTGGTAGCACGGCAGAAAAGGTGGTTCGAAAATCAAAGATTCCAGTTTTGACTGTTCGGCTGGAAGAATAGCGACCAACTTTCATTCATCCTACTGAGCAATAAAAAAGCAGCTGTTCTGGCTGCTTTTTTATTGTGCTTTTTTTACTCAAAAATTAATTCCCTTGCTATAGTCTTAAATCTAAATAGCTTCAGTTTTATTTTTCTATTATCCGGTGAGGGTTTTTCTAAATGATTGTCCATCAAAGTCGTTTTGCCGGTGAAAAAATTCTTATTGTGGATGATGAAGAGGTCATCACAGAGCTCGCAGGATTGTTGTTAAAAAAGAGTGGGTTTGAAGTTTTTACAGCAAATAATGGCAAACAATGTTTAGAAATGGTTGAAAAATATCGACCGTCTCTTGTGTTACTTGATTACATGCTACCCGTTATGAATGGTCTTGAAGCACTTAAGGCAATTCGAAGTCAGTACCCCGATACTTACGTTGTCATGTTTACCGGAAAGGGTAATGAAGAGGTTGCTGTTGAGTTGATGAAGGCTGGTGCAGCCGATTATCTGCGTAAGCCTTTTGCGAATAGCAATCTGAAGGACAGGATCGAAGTCGTTTTAGCAATCAGACACGTTGAAATTGAGAATCGTGAGTTGCTGAAAGAGCGGGAATTGCTGCAGGATGAAATTAAACAGTGGAATTCAAAACTGGAACTGCGCGTGCGTGAAAAAAGCTCTGAACTGGAACAGGCACATAAAGAAATAGTTCAATCAGAAAAACTGGCGGCTCTAGGACATCTTTCAGCAGGGATGGCTCACGAAATTCGGAACCCGTTGAACTCAATTAATCTATTTGCTCAGATTCTTCTTTCGGCAGAGGGACTCGATGAAGAAAATCTAGGTTATGTTCACAAAATTACCCAGGAGATTGAACGTATTGATGAAATTCTAATGCAGATGTTGGCATCCAGCCCTGGTGATGACAATAAACTGAAACGGGTAAATTTAGCGGAGATTCTAGATAAAATTCTTGACGATTATCAAATAAGAATAAACAGGCAAAGAATAGACCTTGAACTCAATATTGACAGGAATGCACCATTAATTAAGGCGGATCCCCTTGAAATTGAGCAGATTTTCACCAATTTGATTGGCAATGCATTGTATGAAATGCCTCGTGGTGGGACGCTTACAATCTTACTCCAGGCAGATGTGGAAAAGTTGTCAGTCAAGGTTGCTGATACTGGTTCTGGAATCCCCAACGAGAATATTTCCCGTATTTTTGATCCTTTTTTTACCACCAAAGAGAAGGGAACCGGTTTTGGCTTATCCGTTGTTTTACGGATTGTTAAAGGTTGCGGTGGCAAAATCCATGTGGACAGTTTTCCTGGTGCGGGGGCTTGTTTTACAATAGAATTGCCATTATTCCCTGATTCGGTTCACTAACGATCATGTCACTAAGACTGCGTGAAATAGCTCTCCACTTTGAAGAAAGTGAGGAGTCGCTTCCAGAAAAAATTGGGATAACTCTCGGTTTTGAAGCCCAAAATATCGATGCATGGAAAATTGTACGTAAGGGCATTGATGCGCGGCGTAAGTCTGACATACTCCGTGTTTATACAGTTGAATTCAGCTGTAAAGACGAGGCGGAATTACTCAAAGATAACAGCCATATCGCTACCTTGTCAGAGGTGAAAGATAAACCTCCTTTCGATTTTTATTCGCTGGTTTCAAAGCCAAAAATTCTTGTCGTTGGTATGGGGCCGGCAGGGTTGTTCAGTGCATTGTTATTGGCAGAAGCCGGGGCACAAGTTTGTCTGATTGAGCGGGGACGGCCAGTGGCAGAACGGCTTCAGGATGTTCAAGATTTCTGGTCTGGCGGCAGGTTAAATCCAGAGAGCAACATCCAGTTTGGGGAAGGTGGCGCTGGCACTTTTTCTGATGGCAAGTTGACCACTCGCTTGAATCATCCGGCGATGGGTTATATCCTGAAACGCCTGGTCGGGTTCGGGGCTCCCGAAGAGATTCTCTGGCAGGCGAAGCCACATATCGGTTCCGATCGTTTACGTTCAGTGCTGGTTCGATTCAGAAAATATCTCCTTTCTCTCGGTGTCGAGATGCGTTTTTCCAGCTGCCTCTCAGGGTTTGAAATGGGGTCTGGGGTGATCAATGCCGGGATCGTTAATGATCATGACTTGGTTCAATGTGATCAGCTGGTGCTGGCGCTCGGACACAGTGCGCGTGATACGTACCAGATGCTGGCTGACAAACAAGTCAAATTGGAACAGAAGTCTTTTGCCCTCGGTTTGCGGGTGGAACATCCTCTTGAACTCATCAACCAGATTCAGTATGGCAGAGGTGGCCACCCACAACTGCCCGCTGCCGATTATCGTTTGGCATGGAATGACCCTGACAGCGGACGGGGAATCTATTCATTCTGCATGTGCCCTGGTGGAATGGTTGTTAATGCTTCTTCCGAAGCTGGGGGGATTGTTGTCAATGGTATGAGTAATTTTGATCGGGATGCTCAAAATTCCAACAGTGCCCTGGTCGTTTCTGTGGCACCGAAGGATTTTCCCAGTGATGATGTCCTGGCGGGGCTGCACTTTCAGCGCAAGTG
The DNA here is from genome assembly GCA_045047095.1 of Desulfuromusa sp. Classification (GTDB taxonomy): domain Bacteria; phylum Desulfobacterota; class Desulfuromonadia; order Desulfuromonadales; family Geopsychrobacteraceae; genus Desulfuromusa. Next base: position 11,747 of record JASFYS010000088.1, read on the forward strand.
GGAACAGGCTGCTTATCTGGCAGGAGGAGCGGGTTGGCATGCCCCGGCGCAGCCGCTTCTGGAGTTTTTAAATGGCCACGGAGGTGTTTTGAATTCCTCTTGTCAGCCACAGGTTGTCCATGCTGATTTAAGTTGTTGTCTGCCAAGTTTTGCTACAACCAGCCTGCGCCGGGCTTTGCCCTATTTCAACCAACGCATGCGTGGTTTTGTCGGCCAGGAAGCCACCTTGATTGGGGTTGAAACACGCACTTCGGCGCCATTGCGAATTGTTCGCGATCAGCATGGTGAATCGGTTAGTCATAAAGGGCTTTTCCCGGCAGGTGAAGGAGCAGGCTATGCTGGGGGTATCATGAGCGCAGCCATTGATGGTATGAAAGCGGCGACAAGTATTATTCAGCGCTATTGATAAGGGAGTGATTCTGTATTGTAATTTTAAAAGATTTTGTCCACGGAACACACGGAAAAAACAGGAAAAGTCAGAAAGAAAATCAAAATCTTTTTAAGGTTTAAAACAAAAAAATAGCTTTCAGGTTTTTTCCGAGATTTCCGTGTATTCCGTGGACGTCAGCTTTTTTTATGGGTTTCGATTCTAATTAGATCTTCATCCTGGCAGAGATTTATTGAAAAGAGGATATTTTGAAAGAAAATTTTGAAAAAACAATCTATATCAATCAGATTAGAGAGCGTGACCGGATTGAGTCAATTTTTCTAGTTCGCAATAAAATTACCGCGATGGCAAAAAATGGTAAGCCTTATATGACCTTGAAGATGATGGATCGCAGCGGTGAGGTGGAAGGTCGAATCTGGGATCAAGTTGATCAGTTCTCCGCTATGTTTGAGAAAAACGACTTTATTCAGGTCAATGCCAAGGCCAGCGTCTATATGGGGAAGATGCAACTGATCATCCAGGATTTAAAGAAGATTGATGAGCGTCTCGTCAATCTGGGTGATTTTCTGCCGGTATCACAACGGTCAACGGTGGAGATGCGTGTCGAGCTTGATGAAGTCTTGGAATCACTCACCAATCCATATATTGAAGCGTTGCTCCGAGCCTTTTTTGATGATCCGGAATTTTTTGCTCTTTACAGTAAAGCGCCGGCCGCAAAAGCCATGCATCACGTTTTTCTTGGAGGGTTACTGGAACATTCTCTGGCCGTTGTGGCTCTGGCAAGTGATGTTGCCGCTCGTTATCCGCAAGTGAACCGTGATCTTTTGATCTGCGGCGCCTTGTTACATGATGTTGGCAAAGTCAATGAACTCTCGTATCAACGGTCATTTGATTATACCGATGAGGGTAAACTTCTGGGGCATATTGTTATCGGGGTGCAGATGATTGAGGATCGAATTCGTCAAATTCCTGATTTTCCCGATGAATTATCGATGCTGATCAAGCATCTGCTCCTCTCCCATCACGGTCAGTATGATTATGGCTCTCCAAAAAGACCTAAATTTCTTGAAGCGGTGATCCTGAATTTTATTGATGATCTCGATTCAAAAATTAATGGTGTGCAGACCCATATTGATAAGGAGCCTGACAGAGAGGGGAACTGGACCAGCTACCACCGCCTCTATGATCGCTATTTTTATAAAGGAGCTGGGACTGCAGAGGCGATTAAAAATTCACCGAATCCAACGACTGCTCCCAGTGATCCTGAGCCGGTAAAAGAACCACAAAGAGAAAAACGGCAGCGCTATGATAAACCTCTCGGGGCAACCCTGGGAGACCAGTTACGGGAGAAAAATCTTGATCTGTTCACCACGATGACTGATAAAGGGGACAACTCTTGATACTTGCGACCTTGCCTACCGGGCCACTTGAGGTGAATTGTTATATCATTGGTTGTGAAGATACGCGGAAAGCTGCGGTTGTAGATCCAGGAGGCCATGTTGATCGTATCCTGGCGCTCTTGGAAAAGCATGAATTAAAGGCTGTCATGATCATCAATACCCATGGTCATTTTGATCATGTTGGTGGCAATCGTAATTTATTGGAAGCTACCGGAGCCGAGTTAATTATTCATCATGCTGATCGCATGTTGCTTGATCAAGCCAGGGATCACGCTGCGGTCTATGGTTTACAGGCTGAATCCTCTCCGGCGCCGACCCGTGAACTCAGCGGCGGAGAAACCCTCGAAGTTGGAAAACTATCGCTGCAGGTGATTCATACTCCCGGCCATTCGCCTGGTGGAATCTGCCTCTACGTCGATAACACCTTGCTGGTTGGTGACACCTTGTTTGCTGGATCAATCGGGCGCACTGATTTGCCCGGGGGCGATCACCAATTATTGATCCGTGGGATTAAAGAGAAACTCTTGCCATTGCCCGATGATACCAAGGTTTTCCCCGGTCACGGGCCGATGACGACCATCGGGCAAGAAAAGCTGCGAAATCCATTTTTGCGTTGAGGAGCTTAACTATGTTGCAGGGTAAAAGGATTGTTCTTGGAGTGAGCGGTGGGATTGCCGTTTATAAAGCCGTTGAACTACTACGACTGCTCACCAAGGCCGGGGCAGATGTTCAGGTGATTATGACTAAAAATGCCTGTGAATTTGTTGCTCCGCTGACTTTTCAAACCCTGTCCGGTCATCCGGTTCATACCAATTTATTCAACCTCTCTCAGGAGCAGGAAATTGACCATATTTCCCTTGCTGACCGTGCCAATCTGTTTATTCTGGCTCCGGCTACCGCCAATCTGGTTGGGAAAATTGCCCAGGGACTTGCTGATGATCTGCTGACGACCAGCATTATGGCAGCCAAAGTTCCGGTTTTGATTGTCCCCGCCATGAACAGTAATATGTATGAAAATCCAATCTATCAACGCAATGAAAGATATCTGGCTGAGCTCGGTTATCACATTCTGGATCCGATAACTGGAGCCCTGGCCTGTGGTTGGAAAGGAAAAGGAAAGCTGCCTGATCCCGAAGTCATTTTTGCCGCAGCAGAGTCGTTGCTGACCCCGAAAGATCTGCGCGGCTGTCATATTTTAGTCACCGCCGGCCCGACTCGTGAGGAAATTGATCCAGTGCGCTACATCTCCAACTACTCTTCCGGTAAGATGGGTTTTGCCATTGCTGCTGCTGCAGAACAGCGTGGGGCACAGGTAACCCTGGTGGCCGGGCCGTCGTGTTTGACCGTGCCATCGGGAGTGCGTTGTTTTCCGGTCTTTACCGCAGAAGAAATGCGCACTGCGGTGTTTGATAATCTGGACGGGATGGATATTGTTATCAAGGCTGCCGCTGTTGCTGATTACCGCTCAGTTGATCGATCTGTGCAGAAAATGAAAAAAACTGCCGATCAGTTAACCCTGAAATTAGAGAAGAATCCGGATATTCTCGCTGAACTCGGACAACAGAAAAATGGGAGAATCCTGGTTGGTTTTGCTGCTGAAACTGAAAGATTGTTGGCTCATGCCGCAGAAAAATTACAAAAGAAAAAGCTTGATTTGATCGTCGCGAACGATATCACTCGGGATGGTGCAGGCTTTGATGTTGACACTAATATTGTTCACCTGCTCCATGCCGATGGCCGGGTTGAGAAACTGGAGAAAATGAGTAAGACTCAGGTTGCCGGACAGTTGCTGGATCGCCTGGTAATTCTCTGGAAAATTAAACAACGGTAAATAAAGGCAAAATTTCATCAGGGTCGGTAATCCCCAGTTTAAATCGATTGCGCAGTTCATTGAGGATTAATTCGGAATCCTCCGGGTATAGTTTCCCCTCAAGCCAGAGATGATTCATGTTTTTTCTGATGAGGTTTGCTGCTGTAAAAGCACGATCTCCGGTAGGGTCAGCATTCCAGTAACGGCTGTTTTCATCGCCAAGAATCCCATTGATGGCCTCAAGGCCCATCTGCATATATTCGTCATGTTCCTTTATATCAAATTTCCACTTTGATCTCTTTGTAATTGAGTTGATGAGTTTATGCCAGTTTTTCAACCGGGTGACCAACATCATTGAATTAAAAATTTTCTTATTGGTTCGAAAAGAAAAAATTGTATCAGAGAGAACTTTGTTGAGCATCCGGTCATGTTGTTGGTTGTCTTGTTTAGCCAATAACTGTGCTGTTTCCCAAGTTTCATCCCGGACTCCAATGTCAGCACGAATTTCCCAATAGGCATGATTGAGGAGTGTCGTGTTATAAGTCATGGTGAGTTTGTAGGGGACAAAATAATTATGGGCGATGGTGTCTGCTGCCAGGTGCGCCAAATAGCCATAAGCACAGGCCTCTGCTGCTGGCCCTTGGTGTTTTCCCTCTTCGAGAAGCTTGCGGCCAATACTCCAGTTATGGCAATGTTCTAAGTGGTGGGTATGTTTTTTCCCCAGAGTGATATCTGCAGCAATGCAGCCATAGAGAAAATCCATGGGATGGGTTGCCAAAAGTGCCTGTAGCGCAGCGGGTAGGGCTTCTGGTGCTGCCAGCAGCCGCAAGCAAAGCCCTAAATGAACTCCGGCGCCCCAAGCAAAAGCATCGGCAGGAATCAATAGTAATAATATTATAAAGAGAAATAGACGTAACATCTTGCTTCCAAGGTTAAACTTCAATGTCGGATAAATTATACCACGAATGCCATGAAGTAATCTCACAAGGACGAGCAATTCTTGAAGATTTACAGCAGTGGGGTTTTGAGTCAATTATAAAGCTACCTGCTGAAGAACAAGTTTCTACTTGTGCTCAGCCAAATCAAGCTGCTTTGATTTCAGGCGAGTCCAAGTCACTTGCTAAGTTGGAAGCTGTTTTAAGTGGTTGCTGCCTTTGCCCCCTCTCTGAGCAACGAAAGAATGTCGTTTTTGGCGCCGGTAATTTGCAGGCTAGACTGGTGTTGGTTGGTGAAGCCCCTGGACGTGAGGAGGATGAAACGGGCATTCCGTTTGTCGGTGAAGCGGGAAAGTTACTGGATAAAATTCTTCTGGCGATGCACCTTTCTCGTGAAGAAGTCTATATCTGCAATGTCCTTAAATGTCATCCACCCGGTAACCGCGATCCACAAGTGGATGAAATTTCTGCTTGTGAACCATTCTTGAAACAACAACTGGCACTGATTCAGCCAGAAATAATTGTCACCCTGGGTCGTTTTGCCGCTCAGGAGTTGTTAAAGACAACGGTACCAATCGGAAAATTGAGGGGCCAGTGGCATGAATACGAGGGGATTCCATTGATGCCAACGTTCCATCCCGCCTATCTTTTGAGAAATCCATCTGGCAAGAGACCTGTCTGGGAAGATATGAAGCAGGTGATGCAACGGTTGAGCTGACAATGTATCAGGCAAAAATATTGAGATAAGTTCCTGGTGGGGGGGTATCGACTGGTGCCATTTGGTATTTACTGAAGGGTGAACTGATTTTCTGGCCTGTTTCAAATTTCTGCGAATGGGGATCACCTTCAGGGTCAAGTGCCAGATTAATATTCTGATTTTCCAGTCGAGAAACGTTGCTATCAGGACTGTATGAATCCACATATTCAGCATCGATGATTTCTGAAGAAGCTGCAGCTTTACCGTAACTGTCTTTGGCCTGTTGAATCCTCTGTTGTTTTCCCGCTTGATTGACAGAAGACAGACCAGAATTAGTTGCTGGCAGCTTAGGTTGATCCAAAATATATGAATTATTGATCCGCATGTTGATCGCCGACTCTTGGTTGTCTGACTGTTAGTTTTTACTCATACTGTGCCTATTATAGAAAAAACAGGTTTTTTTTGCAAGGGGCAAAGCCACAGTATGTCAGGTTTTTCCATCAGTAGTCGCTGTTATGAAATGGGAACGTCTACCATTTCATAACAATGTCGCCTGCAACTGTACGGTGTTCTCAGGTCAAAAGTTAGAGAAAAAGTTTATGACTTGTTTGATGATTGCGTTGTACGGCTCATCATTCTTTAAATAATCAACAATAAACCAGGCAACTAATGCGACCAAGGTTCCAAGCAGGAAGGCAATGATAACTTTTGGTGTAGCGTTTTTTTTGTAGTATTGCTCAATCGCAGTTTCCACAATGATGGGATCTTTTACCTGCAAAACGGAAAGTAATTGTTGAACAACCTTATATCTTTGGGGATTGTTTTTTGCTTCTCTGGATATTGATAATATGCGTTCTTGAAATTCAGTTTCGCGCTGCTCGTATTCAGTCACTTTCTTGCTGAGACGTTCTATGTCGTCCGGGTTTTCTTCTTTGAGAGTTTCAATCTCACTATTCAGGATTTGGATTTCGGTTTGTAGATTCGAAATCTCGTCGATAAGTTCGGAATTGGATTGTTCCAAAGCAGCAATTTTAGATCTATTGATAAATTCTGACATGCGAACCTCTCAGGCTTATTCTTATTTCTTCAACCCTTGTATTGCTTTCATTATATAATCCAGTTGCTGTGGCAGTCAGCTTATGGTTCACAAAGCCCTCTGGATCAGTTTAAAAGGAAATATATATTCAACAGTATATTGTAAGACCAGTTATTTTTATAGTCGACAATAGACTACTGCAGTTTTTTAGGATCCATTTCAATTTCTACCCGCTCCCAGCCTTTTGATTTCATGCAGACGCGAAAAAAACGTTCCAGATTATCCTGCTGCTGCCGAAATCTGTAATGCCCATAGCCTCTGAAATAAGGTCTGCGGTAGCTGTCGCGATAGTAAGGCCAGTAGTAGGGGAAGTCGTACATATCATAGTAGTCGTAGAAATAATTGCTTTGTGCGACTTCTGATTGCGCCAGATCACGACACTCTTTTTTATCTTTCAGCAGCTGCAATTCGCCCTGCTTATCAGGGTGTTGCCAGATCCAGTCACTGCTACTGACACAGCCGCTGAGCAACAGCAAGAAAAAAATCGTGCACAACCCCCCTAAATATTTAATCCGGTCTGGATTTCTGTGTCTCATGCCTTCATTATAGCCGATCAAATGCTATGTTTGTAAGGGCTCCATTCTTTTATCACTTTTAGTTTCTTTATCCCCTACTCAAAATACGAGATTGATATGCGCATTCTTCATACCGCTGACTGGCACCTGGGACGAATCTTCAATAAACAATATTTGACTGAAGATCAACATCATATTTTGAAACAACTTGAGAACTATCTAGAACAAACACCCCCCGATGTTTTGATTATAGCTGGAGATATCTATGATCGCAGCATCCCGCCAGAAGAAGCAATCATCCTGCTGGATAATTTTCTCAGTAAAGTGGTTTTAGAATTGAAGATACCAACAATCCTGATAGGTGGTAATCATGATGGCCAAGAGCGGATGCGTTTTGGTTCACGCCTCATGGAGAATGCTGGTCTGTATGTTGTCGGCAATGTCTCGTCGCCACCAGTGCAGATCTGCATTAATGATGAACAGGGTCCGGTTTATTTCTATCCTATCCCTTATGCGACACCACTCAGTTGTCGAGAACTTTTTCAGGATGAGGAGATTAAAACCCATGATGACGGGATCGAGAAACTGGTTGCTGCGGTGAAAGAGATGCACCCGGAAAATGCGCGCAGTGTTCTAATCGGCCACGCTTTTGTTGCTGGCGGTGAAGAATCTGACTCTGAACGCTTGCTTGGCGTTGGTGGGGCAACGGTTGTTTCTCCCGACCTGTTTGCCGGTTTTAATTATGTTGCACTTGGGCATCTGCACCGTCCACAGCAAGTTGGCGCCGAACATATCCGCTATTCAGGTTCCTTACTCAAATACTCTTTTTCGGAAACGGAACATCAGAAGGGGATGACCCTTGTCGATCTTGGTGCTGATGGATTTGTCAGTCAGAGCTTGGTGAGTTTTACCCCCATGCGGGATGTCAGAAAAATTGAGGGGTATTTTGATCAATTGTTGGATGCTGGTCAAATTTGTTCGAGTGATGATTATTTACAGATCACGTTGCTTGATAGGGGGGCGATTCTTGACCCGCTCCCCCGGTTGCGAGAGTTCTACCCCAACGTGCTGGAGGTGAGACGAAAAGTTCTGGGTGACCCGGAGCAACGGCACTCACTTAAAGGCCACAGTGACTATAAGGTGCGGTCGGTTGATGAATTATTTGCAGATTTTTATGCCCAGGTGACAGATGAAGATTTGAGCAAAGATCAGACACAGGTTTTTGCTAAAGTTGTCAGTGAAGACAAGACCCTTGTGGAGGACAACTGATGCGACCACTTAAACTTTCCCTTGTTGCCTTTGGTCCCTATGCCGGTGAGCAGGTCTTTGACTTTGGTGAACTTGGAGAAAATAATCTTTTTTTGATTACCGGTAACACCGGTTCTGGAAAAACCACGATGTTTGATGCCATGAGCATCGCTCTGTTCGGGGAGAGTTCCGCCGGGCAAACCGGGCGTCTGGCGCGTGATATGCGCAGTGACTTTGCTACAGGAGATGTCTTAACTGAGGTAACCTATGATTTCAGTCTGGGAAATGGCAGAGTGTATCGTGCTTATTATGCGCCTGAGCAGGAACGGCAAAAAAAGCGGGGGGAGGGGGTCGTAAAAGTAAACGCCGTGGCAGCTGTCTATGCTCTTTCTGATTCGGGTAGCCAGGAATTGCTTGCCGAAGGAATTCGGGCAACTAAAGAAAAAATAGAGGGTTTGCTGGGACTTGATTCAAATCAGTTTCGTCAAGTTGTTATGCTTGCCCAGGGGCAGTTTCGCGGACTATTGGAGGCCGATTCGCAAAGTCGGGAGAAGATATTTGAAACCCTTTTTGGCACTCAGTATTACGCCAGAATTGAGCAGAAACTTAAAGTCGAAGCGGCGGATATTCAACGGCTGTATCGGGAATCAAAAAGCCGGTTAACAACCATTTTAGAAGGGGTTGAATATGAAACTCTGCTGGAATTTCAAGAGGGGATAAGGGCACAGAAGACTGTACTTGAGGAGCTGAAGAAAAAAGAGAAAATCGCAGAGAAGAATGCGATTGACGCTAAATTGATATTTGAAACCGCTGAGAGCGGGAATAAAAAACTGGACGAATTAGCAGAAAGTCAGCTCAACCTGAATAAACTCACAGCCCGGTCAGGTGAGTTTTCATCCAAGAAAAAAGCTTTACAACAAGCCGAATCGGCAGCGACCATCTCTCCCTATTATCAGGGGCGAAACAAGCGTCAAGGCGAAGTATTGCAAGCTGAAAAGCGCTTAAATGAGAAAAAGAAAGAATATGAGAAAGTCCAAGAAAAACAACTGGAAGCAGCGGATTCTCTAAGACAGACAATTACGAAACAACCTGAGATCGAGCTGAAAAAAAGGCAGCGGCAAACTCTTGAAAGTAAAGTGCCAAAGCTTGCAGAATATTTTCAGGCCAATAAAAGTTTGGAAGCTGCAAGAATACATAGCGCTACCTCTCTGGAGATTTATCATCAAACAAAATATGAATTAGAAACTCTCAGGGATTCTTTAAAAGGGACTCGAGAGGAAATCTCTGCGTTGCGGAAGAACGATCGAGGTTTAGAAATCATTGAAAAAGAAGGGAAATCTGTCAGAGCTCTGATTGATACGCACAATGAAATTCGTAATATTGAAACAGATATCCAGAATAATGCAGCTGGCACCAACGCTGCGAAACAGGCGGTTGAATGTCAAGCAGGGAAAGTTGAGAAGGTCAAATTAAGAAAGAAAGACGTCTTTGCTGCTTGGCTGGAAGGTCAGGCGGTACGGCTTGCTAAAACTTTGCTGCCTGGATACCCTTGCCCGGTCTGTGGCTCAAGCGAGCACCCCGATCTGCAACAGCATGCTGATAAAGAAGTTACGGATGAACAATTATCCGAACTTGACGAACAAATTGTTCAAGCCGAAGAATCGCTTGAGAAAATGAAGACAGAATTGGGTCATCTGCTGGCCAAAGAGAATCAGCGGATAACTCGAAAGGAAACATTGGTACAAACTCTGGGGGATGAAAATGATATTCCTTTTGAGGTTTTGACCCAGCGACGAGAAACTCTTAAAGACACCTATCAGAAGGCTGTTAATAACAAGAAATCCATCGAAAAATTTGAAAAATTAGTTATTAATCAGGAAAAGTCTGAGAGTGAAAAACAGACGGTGCTTGAGAGAGAACAGAATGCCTGGCAAGCGGCCGGGAATGATGTAACCAGGCTGACCACGGTTCTTGAGTCTCTTGAACGAGAAGTTGCAGAGCCATACCGGAAGCAAGGGGTTTTATCCGGACAAATTGAAATACTGACAACTGAAATCGGAGAACTGGAAACGGAAATAAAGATTGCTGAAGAGGCGCACCGTCAGATCAGTGAGATTTGCACCACCGTTTCTGAGCAGGTCAAGGGAGCAAAAGATGAGTTAGGTCGCTGTAACTTCGCGTTGAATGAGGCAACTTCTGAGTATAAAGAAAAGCTTCAGCCCTCAACTTTTACAGATGAACAAAGTCTTCTGAATGCAGTCCTTTCAGACCATCAAATTCAGGAGTTGAAGGTCGCAATTGAATCCTTCAATACTGCCTTATCGATGGCTGAAGACAGATACAACAAAGCAGTGGGTACTGTAGCAGGACTGCACCCTGCAAATCTGGATCAGTTGCAGAATGCTCTGGACAAAGCAAATGAAGAACTTAATCTCCAAAAAGAAAAAAGAATCACGCTGCAAACAACTTTGGAAGCAAGAGAAAAAGATAAAAAAAGAGCCGAGCTGGAACATCGAAATATTGAGATTCTGGACAAAAAGTACCAGACAATCGGTCGAATTGCAGACGTTGCCAGCGGTAGTAACAACAAAAAACTCTCTTTTCACCGGTTTATTTTACAAACTCTGCTGGATGAAGTCCTGGAAGTGGCTTCTTACCGTTTGCAAAAAATGACCAACCAGAAGTTCTTCTTATCCCGGGATGACGGTCTGCGTGATGCTCGAAAACAATCAGGTCTTGATCTGATCCTGACTGATACTTTTACGGGAACGCAGCGTTCGGTTAAATCTCTTTCTGGTGGTGAGGGTTTTCTTGCGGCTTTAGCACTTGCTTTGGGTCTATCTGAGGTGGTGCAAGCCCGTGCTGGGGGGATCAAACTTGATACTATATTTATCGATGAAGGTTTTGGTAGCCTCAGTTCTGACGCCTTGGATCAGGTGATAAACGTTCTTAACAGTCTGTCTGGAGAGGGCCGGCTAGTAGGAATTATTTCCCATGTTCCAGAGCTGAAACAACAGATTAGCGCTCAACTCCAAGTTAAAGAAGGTCTGGCTGGTAGCACTGCTTCATTCAGAGTGTGAGCGTTTGGATTAATGAGATTGAAGATTTTTAAGAAATTGGTTTATTTTAAATAAATTTTACTATAGAATGATTGCTTACATCTTTTAGATCAGTATAAATTCACTGCGAGTCTTTGGTCGGAGGTAAAAATGGCAACAAAAGTAAAGTTTGGAATCTCACAAAAGTTACTGTTTATTCTGCTGCTGGTTGCTCTAGTCCCATTGGTTGTTATCTGGTTTTTCAGTTATCAAAGCATCACCAGTTTGACAGAAGAAAAAGTTAACCAGGAACTGACTGCTATTAACAACAACCTGATCACCCATGTTGATGATTGGGTCGATATGAACCAACGGATGCTGTTGCAAAATGCCTCTCTGAATGAAATGCAGTCGATGCAGTCACAGATTCAAAATAGGGCCTTGGAAACGATTACCAAATATTATGACTGGGCTTATCTGGCTTTCACTATTGATTCAAAAGGCAATAACATTGGTCGCAGCGATGGCAAAAAAACTAAATATTATGGTGATCGAGCTTATTTCAAACAAGTTATTGAGGGAAAGCCGTTTGGACAGCAGATCCTGATTGGTAAGACTTCCGGCAAACCGGCGATGGTTCTTTCGACTGGCATCTTTGATGATGGTGGCAAGCTTAAAGGAGTTTTGGCTCAGGCTATGACCTTGACCGAGCTTTCCGGGAAGATTGTCAGCCATCGAATCGGTGAAACGGGGTTTACTTTTCTGGTTGACGAGAAGGGTGAAGTTATCGCTCACCCTGATGCTGAGAAGACCCGCTCACGTGTTGATATGAGCAAGCATCAAGCCCTTAAAGCTTTGGCTCAGGGGCAAGAAACCACCGTTTTTGAGGATTATAACGGGGACAAGATTGTTGCTGTCGCCCAGAAAACTGCTCAAGGTTGGACCATGGTCAGTCAACAAAATTATGCTGAAGCTTATCAACTCATCAAGGCAGAAAATCAGAAAGCACTCTATCTGTTAATGGCAACTTTTATTATTGTTTGTTTCATTGCAACTTTTGTTGCACGTTCTTTGACAGCACCAATCCGTGATCTGACTGAGGTTGCCGATAAATATAGTCAGGGTCAACTTGATCTTAAAATCACCGGGCTTAATCGAAATGACGAAATTGGTCAGCTCAGCCAGGCGATTGAGCGATTAGGAACCAGCATCCGTATGGCGATCAGTCGTTTGCAAAAAAAGAAATCCTAGGAGCCGATCCAACAACACAGGATGCTAGATTCATTAGCGGGGTAGCAAATTTGTTGCCCCGCTGTTTACGGTTCATAAGGTTTTCTCATCGTTAATCAATGATGGCGTCGCAAAAAGTCCGACCTCCGGTGTTGCAGCGGTTTTTCAGGACCTCGACCTACTATATGTAGGCCTTCGCCCCTGAAAAACCACTACG
>JASFYS010000089.1:0-14255 GCA_045047095.1 Desulfuromusa sp.
ATATACTGGTTACTATGAAAAAGCTGCATGTTTTTAATTATTGGGATCGGGCGCAGGCTGGATTGCTCCAGGAAATTCTTGCCAATGAAGGTATCAAATGTACTCTGCGAAATGATCAGCTCTCTTCTGCTGTCGGTGAAATTCCCTTTATCGAATGTTGTCCAGAACTCTGGGTGATTGATGATGAGGTTTTTCCACGAGCCAGGTTATTTCTTGACTCGTGGCTGAAGCAGGAAACATCTGCAGGGGAAGCCTGGACTTGTCCAGACTGCGGTGAGTCCTGTGAAGGACAGTTTGGCGCCTGTTGGGCTTGTGGAACCCTGCGTGAATAGCGGAAAACAAGATGTCGAATTCAGACTGCTATTCAACCTGAATATTATAACCACACCTTGATGACTTGACCCTGCCGTAGAAATTTCATTAGGATGTCCTGACCCCTAGAATCATCTTAGTTTTCCCTGAGAGAGAACAATTATTATGCGTATCATTATTGATCAAAATTTATGTTGCGGCAGTGCTGAATGTATTAAAGTTTGTCCGGAGCAAGCGATCAGCTTAGTGGCTGGAAAAGCGGTTCTTGATGATCTTAAATGTGACCTGGATGGACTTTGTCTCCCTGCCTGTCCTAAGGGCGCAATTGATTATGAAGATGACTACGCCGGGGTGGGTTGCGGTTTCTGAATGCAGATCCTTGAATAATGGTAAAGAAGGCTCCTGAGTTCACCCAAAGAAATGAGGCTAAAATAAATGCCAGATTTGTCCGCTAGAGAACGATTTATTCCTGTTGATAAGGCAGAGTTGGTCAACTGCCTAGCAGATATTCCTGATGTTGCACCAGAGGATCAAGAAAATTATTTTCTCTTCAGTAAACTCCTTGATAGCTATTTCCACTTCGAATTTCACACTAAAACGGAACAACTCAAGCACCATTATCGCCCTTTAAATCCTGACAGCAGTACGGTAACGACCCAATCTTTTTCCCCGGAAGAATGCAAGGCTCATGAAAATCAGCTTGTGGATGCATTTGAAGAGACTCTGAACCAGGCCAACTATCAACAAATTTCTGAGCAGGATCTGGCCTATGCGGTGAATCGGGAGTCACTCCTCAAGATAAATCTATTTGTGGACTTCGATGATTTTGAGAACCAACTGGTTTATGGAAGGGGAAGTCAAACCCATCAGATCAAGCGTAAAAAAGGTCTGTTTAAGGAAGAAACCCTCGATATTACGGTATATAATCGAGTGGCCATGATCATTAAATATCAGGATGCCGCTTATTTTGAGAACCAAAACCGTAAAAAACTGAATTTCAATCCCGGAACGATGATTGTCAAGTTGTTCAAAAATATTCCCAAAGGGGATCTGGAGATGTTGTTTCCCAACGCCCAGGTGCGCATGAAGCTAAAGGATAAGCTTCTTATGGGTGGAATTGCAGTTGGGGGTGGCGCTATGGTTGCTTTAAAGGCTAGTGCGGGGCTGATTGCAATGGCGAGTATCTTATGGTTGATGACCCGCTCAATTATTACCAGCGGTGGGGAGGTTCCCCCTTTGGGTCCGGTGGAAATTTCAGGTATGGTTGGCGGGATGGCTGCCTTGGCCGCGATTGGGCTGTTTCTTTTCAAACAGTGGAATGGTTATAAAAATCGAAAAATAAGGTTTATGAAAACTCTTGGGGATAATCTTTATTTCAAAAATTTAGATAATAATGCAGGTGTTTTCTATCATATTATTGCTGATGCAGAAGAAGAGGAATTTAAAGAAGCTCTACTGGGGTATATTTTCCTGCTGCAAACCAAAACTGGCCTTACGGCTTCTGCGTTAGATGCTGCCATTGAGGATTGGTTCCAAAACACCTATGACGCCCCGATCAATTTTGAGATTGAAGATGCTTTGGCGAAACTGAAGCGCTTAGGGCTTTGTATTACAACCGGAAATGATAGCAGTGGAAAGCCGTTATGGCACGCCCTCCCTTTAGTAGAAGCCTGTGGGCAGCTTGATCGGTTATGGGATAATTTTTTCCAGATCCATGGTTCTGACACACATTGAGGGAGTTTTGACTTCTGAATAGGAAGAAGCTTTTACTCTCCAGATAGGTATTTTCAATGATCTTATCAGGTAAAGAAATAGAATCCAGGATTGATCAAGACATTATTATCAATCCCTTTGATAAAAGCAGATTAAACCCTAACAGTTATAATCTGTCACTCCACGATGAGCTGATTGTTTACAATGAAACAATGCTGGACATGAAAAAGGACAACCCATATCGAAAAATAAGGATTCCTGAAGAGGGGCTGGTTCTTGAGACAAATCGTTTATATCTGGGACGCACAGTTGAATACACAGAAACAAATAATCTGGTGCCGATGTTGGAGGGGCGCTCTTCGGTTGGACGGTTAGGCCTTTTTATCCACGTAACCGCCGGTTTTGGTGATGTCGGCTTTAAAGGCTACTGGACTCTGGAAATATTCTGCGTACAACCGATAAGAATCTATTCAGGTGTTGAAATCTGCCAGATTTATTACCATAGCATTGAAGGCGACTATGAGAATTATTCAAGTGGAAAATATCAGAATAATCACGGAATTCAGACAAGCCAGTTGTTCAAAGATTATGAAAGTTGAAATTTTAACGTGAGATGTCCTTGATTATCTCTTTTACTGTATTGACAGAGCCAACGACATAGTTCTGGAAAAAAGCATTCTCTTCAAGATCAAAGAAACCATACTTCTGCATCAGTCCTCCGCTGGCCAGCCCCGATATGAAAAGCGCTGAGGCCATTGCAACTTGGATTCGGATCTTCCAGTATTTGGCTCTGCGCAGTCGCCTTTTGCTGTCTTTGACGCGCCGAGCTGATGCGAACAACCCAATTTTTTCCTGATTGGTGAGAATTTCGCTGAGACAAATCAGTTTTTTACCAGCGTATTCACGGATTTCACCGCTTAACTCCAGGCTGGTCAGCATCCCTTCTCTGAACTTTTTATCCTCCCGGTTGAGATCGAGCATTTTGTCCACCAGAGCCCTTTGTTCGCTTCCCTTGCCCAGTTTGTCAGGTGGAATCAGGATGATTTGTACCACCTGACCGTGCTTGCCATCGGCGTATAAAAACTCCCGCAAACGTACCGATCCCTGTGGCAGATATTTACCCTTATTTCGTGTTGCGCGTGGGAATTCATACTGGTAGAAGATTGTGTGGCGTCCATCCAGTTGACCATAGGATGGTTTTGATTTCTTGTGTTCCATTATATGCTCCTTTTCATTTATTTACTGTAATATCATGCTGGAAAGTTCACGTAGAGTCAAATCAGGTTCAAGGATCAGATTAATGGATCTTTCCTCTTGGCTGAAAAAGCTCCTTATCTTTCATATTTCATAAATCATTTTGTTCCCATAACTATCCATATCGGGTCTTGTGATATAATGATTCGGTTCGTCTTAATAAAAAAATCAGGGGAGAAAAATGATGGTTGATCAGACAAAGAAAAAAGGATTTTCAGGGTTACAGGTATTTGGGATCGTTTTACTGGTCATGGTGCTAACCATTGCCGGAACAATCTTTGTGGCCAAAGCTTGGTTTTTTCCCCGCCCCTTTACTCCGGTGGTATTAAACCAACAGGAAGAAAAACATCTGGAAAACAAACTGCAACAGTTTGAAATGTTTTCTAGTCCAACGGCAACAAAGTCATTACAACAGAAGACTGTTTCGACGGATGGCAGTCTCAAACCTGAGGCCTATAGTGAAGAGGGTGCATCAAGGGATATTACTCTCAGTGAAAGAGAACTCAATTCTCTTGTTGCGAAAAATACCGATCTTGCCACTAAACTGGCGATTGATCTGTCCGATGATCTGGTCAGCGCGAAACTTCTGATCCCAGTTGATCCTGATTTTCCAATGTTTGGCGGTAAAACCCTACGAGTTAAAGCTGGTATAGAGCTGGCCTATAGAGAGGATCGGCCAGTGGTAAAAATCAGGGGTGTCAGTATTATGGGGGTGCCTGTCCCTTCCGCATGGATGGGCGGTCTTAAAAATATCGATCTGATTGAGCAATTCGGAACCGACGCAGGGTTCTGGAAAACATTTTCTGATGGGGTTGATTCTATTACTGTTCAAGAAGGACAGTTGCATATTCAGCTGAAAAAATAGTGGTGGTGAAAAATCTTCTGAATGAGTGAAATGGAGAGATAGATAAGGTGCCGCCGGAAGTCAATCCCCACGCCATTGGCGGACATTACGATCAATCCTGAGCCCTAACGCCTGCCTCTGCTGTGCGCCGAAGGTGCAACGGCTGGAGGTAATTGTTAGCCGACCTTATTCGAGACCATATTCCCAGCCGGATTGATGTACTCATGGGGGTAGTCCAACTCACGCTTTTGAAACGACAAGATAGAGGCATTCTGAATCATACCACCATCAATATTGATCGCCCGTCGAATAGTCTCATTTTGCTGCCAACTATCACGGCCCATCAGCACAGTCGGTAAATAGGCAATGAGAGCGGCAGAAATTGATCGCGTTGCACTTTCCCAGAGATAGCTTGGAGTGTGATCCACGGCGTAGTAATCTATGCTTTCATATTTAAACATCGGATTCTTGAATGTGGTTGGTTTGGCAAAAAAGAATCCCATTCCCTCGTCGCAGCTGACATCAATAATCAGACTATTGGGCTTAAGGCATGATCTCTCCGCTTCGGTAACAAAGTGGGTAGGATTTTCTGTATCTTGAAATGTTCCGTTTACGATGATATCTGTTTCGCTAATCAGATCAGTCAAGGGTCGTGCAGTTCCATCGGGTTCCATCACCATCCTGCGTGCCTCGTCCTTGTTGCCTGCCCGAATCTTTACATAGTGACAATCAAGGACCTCTTCACGCACCTCGTGATCCGGGCGCTGAATGCAGATGGTGATGTCTCTAAAACCATGCGCTTTGAGGGCGTATATTGCGCCATGGCTGACGGCACCAAAACCAAAAATGATTGTTTTACGTTGATTACCGTAGTGCCCATCAATACCTTTAAGTTGCAAGGCATGTATGACTGCGCAATAGCCAGCCATTTCGTTATTCTTATAAAATGTGTGGAGACCAATATGACCGTTAGGTGACCAAGCAAACATATCCTCAAAGGCGATGAGCGTCTGCTTACGATCGAGTGCAGCCTGAGTTATATCCCGTTGCTGCACGCAATGCACATAGCCCCAAAGTATTCCTTCCTCGCGAAGTTCCTGTAAATCAGCTAATATTGGCTTGGTAATAATAACCCTGCCAATGTCGGCCAATAAATCGTGGCGTGAAGCAATACCACCCGTCTGAGCAGCAATTTCCGAGTCTGCGATACCGAATGGTGCTCCATAACCCTCCTCAAATATCAGCTGCCGACGAATTTGTTCAGGAATGCGAGACAAATGCTCTGGATGAATTGGAAGTCGTCGCTCATCTTCTTTTTTTGAAGTCCCAATGACTCCCACTGTTAATTTATTCATGTCGTCGTTTCCTTTTTAGTAAAAAATCAAAGAATAGTGCGCTGTTGCTTTAGTGCCTTAAGAAACTTAAAGCACTAAAGCAATGTCCCCTTGGTGGTTTCCTTCGTTTGACTTTTATTCATGCCACTTTCAGCTTGCAACCCAGCGCTTCAGTGACTTTGGAAATAGTTTTAAAATTAGGATTCCCATTTTCGGCCAGTGATTTATACAGGCTTGCGCGAGTGACCCCGGCTTTTTTGGCAACTTCTGTCATTCCCATCGCTCGGGCAGCTGTATTCAAGGCATGGATAAACTCTTCCGGGGTTCCTTCGGCAGCTTCAACAAGAAAGCCTCGGATGTCAGCTTCGGTTTCCAGCATTTCGGCAATATCAAATTTTCTTGTTTTCATCGCTTACTCCAGTTCGTCCAGAATTTTCCGGGCTTTGGCAATATCTTTGTCTTGTCCCAATTTGTTACCACCAGTCAACAGAATAACGACGTGGCCGTTGCGGATAGTGTAATAGAGCCGTAAACCACCGTGAGCGACAAAACGCAATTCAAACAGTTGGTCTGCTAGTGACTTGTGATTACCAAAGTTGTCTTGCTCAACCCGGCTTAGGCGTACGGCGATTCTGTATCTGGCGGGTTTGTCTTTGAGTTTACTCAGCCAATTGTCAAATACTGGGGTGGTTTCGAGTTCGTAATTCATGCCGCTAAAGTATCCTTTGGGATACATAAATGTCAAGAAATTAAGTACGAAGTGTCAATATGTTTACGAAAGGGGCGCTGAGTTCGGGGGGCAGTTTATAGATCTGCTTAGTATGGCTTGAGCATAGCACAACGGGGCTACTATCCTTGTTGCGCCCCATACTAAAACCAAAAAAGCAATGGAAAGTTGTGTGATACGGTCAGAATCCCAAGGTCAGGCTCATATTTTTTCACTCTTTTCCCACATTAAGAAAGTATTATTTTGCCTGGATGGTTTCAAGTTACGTCATAAAAATGCTAATCTGTTGCGGATTGTTTGTTCTGTCACTTAAGTCAAATTCTCTTACCGCGATGGATAGATATGTCAAAAACAACCCCTGAAACAATTTATTTGAAAGATTACAAAACGCCTGCCTGGCTGGTTGAGCAGGTCGAATTGAAATTTGATCTGTACGATTCTGCAACACGGGTTTCATCTGTGCTGATGATGTCTTTGAATCCTGATCGAAATGGTGTAGCGGAACCCCTGGTTCTGAACGGGGAACAACTACAGCTGCGGCAGGTCAAACTTGATGGTGCAGTTTTAAGCCCCGGTGATTATGAACTTGATGATGAAACTCTGAAGATTGGGAATGTCCCTGAAAAATTTACTCTGGAAATAAAAACGGAGATTGATCCCCTCAATAATACGGCGTTGGAAGGGCTTTATCTGACCAGCGGAAATTTTTGTTCCCAGTGTGAGGCAGAAGGTTTCCGGCGAATCACCTATTATCCTGATCGACCCGATGTGCTGGCCCGGTTCAAGGTGCGGATTGAGGCCGATAAAAAATATCGGGTGCTACTGAGTAATGGCAATCTTGTTGAACAGGGGGAACTGGAAAGCGGGCGCCATTTTGCCCTCTGGGAAGATCCCTTTTTTAAACCGAGCTATCTGTTTGCACTGGTGGCCGGTGATCTGGTCTGCCTTGAAGATCACTTTACTACCATGTCGGGAAGGGATGTGCTGCTGCAGATCTACGTTGAAGAACGTAACAGCAATTATTGTGATCACGCGATGTTGTCGCTGAAAAAAGCCATGCAGTGGGATGAGGAAACCTTTGGTCTGGAATATGATTTAGATCGCTATATGATTGTCGCCGTGGATGACTTCAACATGGGGGCGATGGAAAATAAGGGGTTGAATATTTTCAATTCCAAATATGTGTTGGCGCATCCAGAAACAGCTACCGATGCCGATTATCTGGGGGTGGAAGGGGTGATTGGGCACGAATATTTCCATAACTGGACTGGCAATCGGGTGACCTGCCGGGACTGGTTTCAGCTCAGTTTGAAAGAGGGGTTGACGGTTTTCCGTGATCAACAGTTTTCTGCCGATATGAATTCAGCGGCGGTCAAGCGTATTGATGATGTGCGGATTCTGCGGCAGTTTCAGTTTCCCGAAGATGCCGGGCCGATGGCTCACCCGGTGCGTCCGGCCGCTTATCAGGAGATCAATAATTTCTATACCACGACAATTTATAATAAGGGGGCAGAAGTTATTCGGATGATGCAGACCCTGCTTGGTCGGGATAAATTTATTGCCGGAGTGCGACTCTATCTTAATCGTCATGATGGTCGGGCGGTGACGTGTGATGATTTTGTTGCGGCCATGGAAGAAGCTGGGGCTGTCGACCTGAGCTTATTCAAGCGGTGGTATTGGCAGGCGGGGACTCCCCAGATTAAGATCCAGCAGGTTTACGATAGTGATCAGCACACCCTGACACTGAAGATTTCACAACAGTGTGCGGCGACACCGGGGCAGGAACAGAAACAACCCTTCCATATTCCAATTGCCGTTGGTTTGATCGACGCCGCGGGAGAAGACCTGCCGTTGCAATTAGCGGGGGAGAGGCACCCCGGTGCAACAACCCGGGTGTTGAATTTGACCGATACTGAACAGGAATTTACTTTTAGCGGAATTGCTCAGCAACCGGTTCTCTCCCCCCTCCGGGGGTTTTCGGCTCCGGTTCGGCTGGAGTGTGATTTTAGTGATGATGAATTAGCGTTCCGCATGGCTTATGACAGCGATCCTTTTAATCGTTGGGATGCCGGGCAGACCCTGGGATTGACCGAACTGTTGCGGATCTACAAAGAGTCCCGCTCCGGGAACAAAACAGCTCTGCAATCGAGGTTTATTGCTGCCTGGAGCAAAGCCCTGGCCGACCGTCAGGTTGATCAAAGCCTGCTGGCACAATTATTAACTCTGCCGAGTGAGCAATATCTGGCTGACCAACTGGATCAGTTCGATCCGCAGACGATCCGGGATATCCGGGACCAGGCTATTCTGCAACTGGCGCGGGAGAATCAACCACTGCTGTTGGAACGTTATACCGAGTGTTTCACTGTTGCAGGGGACTATTCTCTTGACCCTGCTGCGGTCGGGCGACGCAGTTTGGCAAACTTTTGCCTGGCTCTGTTATCGCGGCTGCCTGAACAAGAAATGACTGAGCTTTGTTTGAGCCAGTACCATACTGCGACAAATATGACTGATCGCCTTGCTGCTTTTGCTGCGTTGGTCGATAGTTCTGCACCGGAACGGCAGATTGTTATTGAGGATTTTTATCAGCAATGGCAGCAGCATCCATTGTTGCTTGATAAATGGTTCAGTATCCGGGCATTATCACATCAACCTGAAACCTTCTCTGACGTTGAGACCTTGTTGCAGCATTCTGATTTTGCTCTGAGTAACCCGAACCGGGTACGGGCATTATTGGGAACTTTTTATCAGAATCTGGCGGTTTTCCATCGAGCTGATGGTGCGGGATACCGATTGCTGGTCGATAAGATTGTTTTGCTGGATCAACGTAACCCGCAGGTTGCTGCACGGATGGCCGCACCGTTGACGCGCTGGAGACGCTTAGAGCCAACCCGGCGTGAGCTGTTGAAACAGGAGTTACTTCGGTTGCAGCGGGCAGAGTTATCTCGAGACCTTTATGAAATTATAAACAAGAGTTTACAATAATGTATTGGAGAAAAAAGTGAGTAAATTTACCATAATCGGTTGTGGTGATATCGGTTTTCGGGTGGCTCGTGAACTGATTAAACAAGGTCAGCAAGTCCAGGCAACGATCCACTATGAAGAAGGGACTATAGTCCCACAGTCTGCTGGCATTGAGACAATCGTTGCTAATTTTGACTATCAGGAGGACATCCCTGATTTTTCTATGCAAGGGCAGAAGCTATTCTACTTTATGTCTCCGCAGGGGGGTGGTTCGAGCGATTATCGAATGCTGAATTTTTGCCGCAAGTTGTCTCCGAAAAATTGTCCTGCGAAAATTGTTTATATCAGCACCAGTGGCGTTTATGGCGATTGTGGTGAAGAGCTCGTAACAGAGGAGAACCCCACCAATCCGCAGACAAGTCGGGCTAAGCGTCGAGTCAGCGCCGAAAGCCAATTACAGGAGCAGGCAGAAAAGCTTGGCTTTGATCTTGTGATTCTTCGGGTGACCGGGATCTATGGCCCAGGAAGATTGCCACTCTCGCAACTCAAAAAAGGCCATGAAGTCTTGCGGCCAGAAGATGCTCCGAGAACCAACCGGATCCATAGCTTGGATTTAGTGGTTATATGTCTCGCGGCAATGGAAAGAGGGGAGGCTGGTGATATTTTTAATGTTTGTGATGGTCAGGAAAGCAGTATGAGTGAGTATTTCATGGCCGTTGCTGATATGTATGCGTTACCACAACCTGCACAGTTGAGCTGGAGCGAGGCAGAGAAGGTGATGAATCCCCTGACTTTTTCCTTTTTAAAAGAATCTCGGCGCATGTCTAATCGTAAGTTGTTAGAGAAGTTAGCTATTAAGTTGCGCTATCCAACTCTGGAAGAGGGCTTATTCGCCTGTCGGACGATCTCATGATCAGTGCTGTTACTTCTGCTGCTATCAGACCCGTCTCTGGTTTTGCGCGTGGATTCAGTTATCCGTTGCGTGCCGTTAAATTTTTTCGGCGTCAACCTGGACTGCTGAAATACCTGGCGATTCCTTTTTTCATCAATCTGTTGGTTTTTAGCCTGATCGTTTATTTTGGCCTCGATCTATTTCAGGGACTGCTGCAAACTTACGCACCCAGTACCGATATCTGGTATGGGATGGTTCTTTATTATCTGGCTTGGATCGTTGCTTTGTTGCTGACAACGGTGATTGTTTTCTTCTTGTTTACCGTTATTGGCAACCTGATTGCATCACCATTTAATGAACTTTTGTCAGAACGAACTGAGATTTTGGTGGTTGGCGAGGGTCACGATGTTCCTTTCAGTCTAAACCAATTCTGGCAGGAGTCAAAAAATGCAATTTTTGTTGAAATCAAGAAAATGGTCGTTTTTGTTGTTGCCATGGCACTGTTATTTGGACTGAATTTTATTCCTGTCATTGGGTCACTGATTTATGCTGTGCTTGCTCCTGCATTCACCCTTTTTTTTCTGGCTGTTGAATATATGGCTTTTGTTTTAATGCGTAAGCAGCTGTGCTTTGCTGCACAACGCCGCTATATATTCAAGCGTCCAATTCTGCTGTTGGGTTATGCTTGTGGGGTGTTTTGTATGTTGGCGATCCCTTTTGTGCAATTTTTTTGTATTCCTCTGGCGGTGGTTGGTGCCACTTTATTGTGGTGTGATTTCCCCTTGCTTGAGGTGCAGAAATAAATTTATCTGTAAAAAAAGCAATAAATATTGAGATTAATGCAAGTTCATGGTTGCTGCTTGATTTAAATTGGTCTAAACTGCTCATTCTGTTCCCGAATGATAAAATATATGTGCATATTTTCCTGAATCCAGGGAGGTTTCAGTCCGATGAGTCCAACGAGTAGACCAGGAAAAACAAAATTTCAGATTGATTTGCGTCGTCATCTGCGTGAGAGCTACGTTAACGAAAATCTGACCCATTTAATTTGTGAGATTGCTGAAGCTTCAAAATATATTATTCACTCCATTAGTACTGGCGATTTGGGGGTGGCTGGGACTTCCAACCTCTATGGGGAACAGCAGCTAGCGTTGGATGTTTTGGCCGATCGAATTTTACGCAAGCGCCTTGATCATTCCCGTGTGGTTGCCAACATGATGTCGGAAGAGATGGATGAGATAGTTCCGGTTTCTCCTGACTGTGATGGTAAATATTCGGTTGCGTTTGACCCTTTGGATGGGTCTTCTCTGGTTGATGTCAATCTGGCTGTCGGTACCATCGTTTCAATTTTTGAGGGGTGTGATCTATTGCAGCCAGGGCGTAAACAGGTTGCTGCCGTATATGTTTTATATGGACCACGGACAACACTTGTATACAGTGTCGGCAAGGGAGTTCATGAATTCGGCATGAATATGCTGAGAGAATTTACTTTGCTGCAAGAAAATATCACTCTTAAACCCCAAGGAAATCTCTACTCACCGGGTGGGCAGCGGAATCTTTACACCCCTGGGGTTAAGGAATTTATCACCAAATTGGAAGACCGTGGAGTCAAGCTACGCTACAGTGGTGGTTTTGTTCCTGATATTAATCAAATATTGCTTAAAGGGCAGGGAATTTTCTTTTATCCACATTTACAGGGTCAGCCAAAGGGCAAATTAAGATTGCTGTTTGAATTAAGTCCGATGGCATTTTTAATTGAACAGGCTGGCGGGGCTGCCTCAGATGGGCACCGACCGATTCTTGATCTGCAACCAAAACAGATTCACGAACGCTCTCCGGTTTTTATTGGCTGTAAAAAAGATGTCGCCATGGCTGAAGAGTATATTAGGAAGTTGGAAGGTGACAAAGGGGCAGTGGCGAAAATGAAAGCAAAATCTTGATCAGCTCAAATTGAATTAATCTGAAGGCTGTTAAGCTGCGAGGGTAGAGGGGGGACATGCAGCCGATACTCATTGCTCTATTTGCAACGATTGCTGGGCTGTCCTTGGCACCAGTCTATATGTTGCCAGTTTTTTCCGGCTGGTTGTTCGTTGCCTTACTTAGTCTTTTGTCTTTTCTGTTGCGTCGCTATCGCACGCTAGCACTTGTTTTTCTGTTCCTTTCCCTTTTTGTTTTCTCAAATTTGCGTTATCCCCTCCAGTTCCCCTCTCGCCAGGATATTTCTCATATCGACAAACTGGCGCAAAAAGTGACCTTGACTGGCCGTTTGCTAGATATCAGACAATTAACAGAAGGGCGTAGTTGGATCAAATTGCAGGTTGACTCAGTTTCTCTGAAAGATCAACCGCTGCCCTTGGACTCTTCCTTCCGGGTACGGCTCTATATAGAGGAGGGGACGGATCAGTTATTCCCCGGGGATGTGATCCGCTGTAAAAGCCGGTTGCGCCAGCCGCGCCTTTTTGGCACACCGGGGGAATTTAACTGGCCACGCTATCTGGCTAGCCAGCATACCGATATGACTGGTTGGGTGAAAAATGTTGAAAAAATAACGGTTGTGGGGCAGCAAGTAAGTTTTCCTGACCGGATGGTGGTGCAATGGCGCAACAAAATTGCGACCACCATCCAGACCTTGATGCCGGAGGATCGAGCTTACCTGGTCAGGGCATTGGTTCTGGGTGAGGGGAAGATTATTCCAGATCAGGTTCGAAGAACTCTGGCGAAGAGTGGCATCAGTCATTTGTTCGCCATTTCTGGACTCCATCTGGGGATGATTGCCCTGCTTGGTTATCGTTTGCTGCTCATCATTTACCTCCGTTTTCCGCGGTTTCTTAATTGGCAGCCTCCACAACGCGTGTTGCCCCTCGTGCTACTGCCCCTGCTCCTTGGGTATTTGCTGTTGACGGGCGATGCCATTTCCACCCGCAGAGCTTTTTCCTTGGCAGCTCTGGGAGCTATTTTTCTGTGCTGGCGCTATTATGTTAATCCATTGTTGCTGTTGGCTTCTCTGGCTTTTCTCTCCCTGCTGGCCAATCCGCTGCTTCTTTGGCAAGCCGGTTGGCAACTCTCTTTTGCCGGTGCTACAGGGATTTTGCTCTGGCGGCCATTCTGGCAGAGAACTGGTCACAACCTTCCACTTTATCTCCGTTATCCCATCCAACTGTTTCTGGTGACATTTGCTGCGATGCTGGCAACTCTGCCGCTGGTCTTGTTTGACTTTCATCTTTTTGCCCCGGCTGGAGTTTTTGCCAATCTTATCTGTGTGCCGATTGTCACCCTCCTCGCTTTGCCCATTGGATTTTCCGGGTTGCTATTCCATTCATTTTTTCCTCAACTTGCGGCATTATTGTTGCAATTTTGCGGGTTGTTGCTGGAGTTTGTGTTGTCGTTGGCTCAATGGTTTACAGCATTTCCTGGTTTTGGTGGAACCTATCTGTTCCTGTCGCTCTGGCAGTATCTGGCGGTTGGTTTGTTGCTGTTGCCATTGCTTTTGTCTGCACTATTGACGAAACAAGCCATGCTGCGAGTTGTCACCACCTGCTTTTTAGCTGCCAGCGTTTTGTGGCAATTTCCCTTAGCACAATCGTTGCCGGTTTCGTTGACTATGTTCAGCGTCGGGCAAGGAGAATCGATGCTGCTGCGGAATAATAGCGGGCAGGCGATTCTGATCGATGGGGGTGGATTTTACAGCGACAGGTTTGATGTCGGTGAAAGGTTGTTGGCACCTGCTTTTGGAGAACTGGGAATCAGCGAGCTGGACGCGGTGGTTTTGACTCACGATGATCTGGATCACCGTAAAGGGCTTATTTTCGTTCTGGATCATTTTCCAGTGCGGGAATTCTGGACTGGAATTTTGTTTTCAGAGTTACATTTCAGTTTGCAGAATGTCTTATTGAAAAACGACATTCCTATTAAATTTGTATCACCTGGATGGAGTCAAATTTCCTTTTGGTCTGCGGGGACTTTAAATATATTCAATGGGACGACTCCAGAGAGTAGCAAAAATGACTCTTCTTTGGTGATGCAATTGACTAATGATTCCCATGAAGGTCTGTTGTTAACTGGAGATCTGGGAGAGCAGGGAGTCTTGCAACTTTTGGCGGCAGGATTGCCAGCACCAGTATCCCTACTGAAATTACCTCACCATGGCAGCAAATTTTCAGCAACGGATCGCCTTGTCGATCAACTTGAACCACGATGTTGTCTGGTCTCTGTCGGCTA
>JASFYS010000090.1:0-9652 GCA_045047095.1 Desulfuromusa sp.
ATCGATGAGGGGCATTTTGATGTCCAACAATGCCAAATCCGGATGGTGCTCTCGGCATAGGTCTAAAGCATCAAACCCATCTCCGGCTTCACCGACAACCTCATAACCGGCTCCAACCAATATTTCGTACATATTCAGCCGGGTAATCGGTTCATCGTCCGCAATGACAATTTTATATTTCATCCAACTCTTCCCTGGTGAGCACAGCCCTAAGTGATCCGAATCCGGTTCTTTCTAGCGCACTGGTTCTGATAATTTTATCTGCTCCGGCGCGGCGGAGAAATTTTTCTGCCCGGTCAGGATGACTCGATTCCTTATCTATCTTGGTGATAATACCTATAACCCTTTTCTTGAACATCGAAGCAAATTTTGGTGGAAAAACACTGTTGATCGCCGTGGCATCCTGCACCAGCGCAATCATGTTACAACTTACCGAGGAGGTCATCAGTGCCGGATAGAGGCGGCGGTTTTCTAAAAATTCTCCCGGAGAATCAACAAATATTCCATTAAAGGTGATCGCCTGGGTTTTTCGGTAAATAAATTCTTCCCCCTGCAGCCGTTGAATCAAAGAGGTTTTACCGCTTCCAGTTTTGCCAATCAGTAGAATTTTGTTCATCAAGCCCTCGTCAGGAACGAGTGATCTCGGTTATGGCAAAATGGAGAACGGTTTCAAAAACATCCAGCACATTATTAATTGCTGCTTCAACACTGGCAACATCGCCGACCAGGACAACCGCCCCGCCAAAACGATCTAGAAAGCCGATCTCGATATCGGCTGCCTTGGTTGCAACATCAGCGGCAATGATGGCGGCTTCTCCGGGAGTAATCGTCAAAATGCCAATCGCACCGGTAGCGCTTTCGTCCAAGCCCAAACTTTGACAAATTGCCGGTTGTGGATTTGCAATGAGATGTGCCAGGGTCAATTGTTTCCCCGGGACATACTCCTGAATCATCCGTTGTTTTTCTTTAGTCACAGTCCACCTTAATTATCGGTAAAAAATCCAAACGGGAACAAAACTCACAAAAAAATGCCTGCAAGAATTATCACCTTCTCTGCAAGCATTCATCGCCTTGGATCATACCTCGTTGCATGATCACCCTTTTTTGTATAGAGCTATTAATTCGGTATAGTAAGTATTTTGTCCATTGAAGTCAAAATAGTTAACTGATAAAAATGGTCAATAAAGTCTTCCCCCACAGATAGAAATGTGGGGGAAGGGAAAATGGTTATTTAACTATAACGATAAGGAACACCAGCTTTGTGCATAACGGCAGAGTAATCTTTAAAGATCTGGACAACTTTTGCTGCACGTGGACTGATCGAGGCCATCTCATCCCAGAAACTTTCAGCATCATTAACAACCTGATCCCACTCATGAGCCGGGATTGTGGTCAATTCCATCTTGCTACCTTCAACCCGCAGTTTAGCTTCACCACCCCAGTACCAGACCTGACGATAATAATGTGAACTATCCATTGAAAGTTTGAATAGTTCCTGTAAATGTGGTGGAACTTTTGCCCAGCTCTTGCTGTTGGCAAAGTAGGAACCGAACCAGGCGCCAGTGACGTTATTCAGCAGCGCATAACTACAGACATCGGCCCAACCGACTTCATAAGCTTCGGTAAATCCACACCAGGCAACACCGTCAAGCTCTCCAGTCTGGATGGCAACTTCAATATCGTCCCAAGGCATTGTGACCGGAACCAAACCATAGCGGGAGAGAAACTTTCCAGCAGT
This sequence comes from Desulfuromusa sp., assembly GCA_045047095.1. Classification (GTDB taxonomy): domain Bacteria; phylum Desulfobacterota; class Desulfuromonadia; order Desulfuromonadales; family Geopsychrobacteraceae; genus Desulfuromusa. Next base: position 1,739 of record JASFYS010000090.1, read on the forward strand.
TGGTACACCAAAAACACGCTTGCCTTTCATATCAGCAAGACTGCGGATGGGATCTTTACTGAAGATATGCAATGGATCCCAGGCTCCGGCTCCGAGCCATTCAACACCTCGGACCTCATCATAAGCTTCCTGCCAGATCTCATTTAAACCGTAATATTTGAACAGAACCGGAACATCAAGGCTGTAGCGGGTAGCAAAGGGGAAATAGCCACCAAAAACATTAATATCAACCGGAGAGGCCATGGTTGCATCATCACTCTGCACGGCATCAATCATCCCATTCTGCATCGCCCGGAACAGCTCTCCGGTAGCAACAAGTTGATCAGCAAAATAGAGCTCAATTTCCATTTCCCCATGCGCAGCACGGTTGAATGCTTCGATCTGTGGCTTGATAACATGGGCACCTAAAGCCGCACCGGAATAGCTCTGCAGCCGCCATTTGATCGGATTAGACTTGGAATAAACGTAGGGGGCACTGAACACAGTGGAGGCGGCAACTACCCCGGTTGTTGCAATACCCGCTTTTTTGATAAAATCTCGGCGGCCATTTTTCTGATCCTGAGGCTGGGGCTTGGTTACGATTTTTTCTTCTTTCATCGATTGACTCCTCTGCTTAAGGTTAAAGATAAGTGCCTGGCATAAATTGACTACAAAGTTCTTTGGTTATTTTGAATATATATAGTCAGGCAACCACAGGGTAATCTGTGGGAAAATCATTATTAATACCAGGGCAAAAACCATAATCAACACAAACGGAATAATGGAACGGTAGATATCCGGCAAAGTGATCTCAGGTGGAGCCATAGCCCGCATTAAAAATAGATTATAGCCAAAAGGGGGAGTCATATAGGCAATCTGACAAGTAATTGTGTACAAAACCCCATACCAGATCGGGTTAAATCCTAGAGATATAATGAGTGGAACATAAAGCGGAGCAACAATAACCAGCATGGCGGTATCATCCAAAAACATCCCCATAACAATGTAAGACAGCTGCATCATGACCAGTACCTGCCAAGGGCTCAAGCTCCACTTGGTAATAAACAAGGTCTCAATAGCCTTGACTGCACCGATCCCGTCAAAAACTGCTCCAAAAGAAAGAGCTGCCAGAATAACCCACATAAACATACAAGAGATTCCAAGGGTTTTCCGAACCGACTCTTCGATGACCTTCCGGTTAAAAGCCCCCTTAGCGATTGCTGCAATTGTTGCGGCCGTAGCACCAACGGCCGAGCTTTCCACCAGACTGGTAATTCCCATCAAAAACAGTCCAGTCATAAAAAAGAAAATCAGGAATGGAATAATGCCAGCTTTTAATAGCTTGAGCTTTTCTTTGAAGGGAATATCCAGTTCTTCTTTGCTAACAGTGGGAGCGAGATGGGGCTGCAGCTTACATCTGATGACAATATAGATGGCAAAAAATGCTGCCATCATTAATCCAGGGATAACACCAGCCAGCCAAAGCCGACCCACTGGTTGGCGGGCAATCATGCCATAGAGAACCAGAACCACACTGGGGGGCACCAATATGCCCAAAGAGCTTCCTGCCTGCACCACCCCCGTAATCATGACCTTGTCATAACCACGTCGCAACATTTCTGGAAGCGCAATCGTTGCACCAATTGCCATTCCAGCAACACTCAGTCCGTTCATCGCTGAGATAACCACCATCAAACCAATCGTGCCAACAGCTAGTCCGCCATTTATATTGCCAAACCAGACATGAAACATGGTGTAGAGATCATCCGCTATCCCCGACTCTGAGAGGACATATCCCATATAGACAAACAGCGGCAGGGTCAGCATCGGATACCAGTTAAACAACTTGAATGCCGCATTGAACGGCATCTCAATGGCTCCATTACCATAAAGAAGTAACGCCGCAGCCGCCGAAACAAACCCGATGGCAGCAAAAACCCGTTGTCCGGTCAGCATCAGGAGCAGCATCCCCCCAAACATCGTCAGGGCAATTAATTCATAACTCATGAGATTTTGTTTCCTGTCGCTATGGCAAGATCTTTAAAGAAGTAGGAGATGGACTCCAGAATCATCAGAACAATACCCGCCACCATAATAACTTTGATGGGGATCATGGAAGGATTCCACTGCGAGAAATTCCGCTGACCATACTCGATGGCGTACATAGTGCTGGAAACAGCTCCAAAAAGCATAACCCCCAGATAAAACAACAGGAAAAAGCTGGTAACAACATCCATTTTTGCCCGATTTTTTTCCGAAAAATGGTCATAAATCAGATCCATCCGCACATGCTCACGCAACAACATCGAATAGGCTCCACCAGCAATATAATAGGCTGTTATGAGAAACTGAGCCATTTCCACCGTCCAGGACAGCGGCATATGCAGGACATTCCGTGTCAGCGCTCCAAGAAGCAAAACCCCGATCATGACAAATATTAAATACATTGTTGCCCGCCCAACCTTAATGGAGACGGCATCAACGTATTTGACATAAAGGATTATAAATTTAGGCATTTAAAAATATTCCTCCTGGTGTAAACAAATAACCAGCACTGGCTTATTTATCCAGCGCAAACAAAAAAATGCTTGCAAGAGATCTGTGAGTTCTCCGTACAAGCATCGTCGCTGCATTACTCGCCATTGAGTAATAATCTATCTACATCTGAGCATTTGTATAACATGGTTTGTTTTTTAGTGCAAGATTCATTTTGTTCCTAAAGCTGAGTTCACTCCTTTTTTCACACTTACTTGAAAAATCCGAAAAAATGAGTGCCATAAAATTACTACACAATCATAGCCTAAACAAGCATCAATTTTGCCCATACAATCATTATTCAACGACAATCAGGCAGAAAAATCAAATCTAAGGGCTCAATCGTAAAAGCAACAAAGTATTGAATAGCGTTGCACTATTCACTTTGTTGTTGTAGGCATAGAACCGTACTTTATTTTGAAATATCAAAATGCCAGTAGTATTTACCGCATCAGCAGGTCATTACTTCCAATAATGGGAATTATATGGCGATACTTGCAATTGATCAAAGCACAACCAGCACCTGCGCCCTCATTGTAGAGGACTCGGGCAAAAGCAGAATTGTTAAAAGAATTGAACACCGGCAAATTTATCCTCAGCCGGGCTGGGTTGAGCAGGACGCAGAAGAGTTATTAACAAATATCCAGTGTTGCATAGACAGCAGCGCTGATATTTCGGCTATTGGCATTAATAACCAGGGAGAAAGTTGCCTGGCCTGGGATGCCGATTCAAAAATTCCAATTTCTCCAGTCATTGTCTGGCAGGACAACCGCACACATCTCACCATCGACCGACTCAAGTCGGAAAATGCACAGAAATTGGTTCTCGAAAAAGCAGGATTACCACTTGACTCCTATTTTTCTGCAGCCAAACTGGCATGGATCCTTAAGCATATTCCAGAGGCCGGAGAGCTACATTGCCGTGGAAAGTTACGCTTGGGAACAACTGATGCTTTTTTTCTGGATCGTCTTACAGATCATTTTGTCACCGATATAAGTACCGCATCCAGAACTTCACTGATGAACCTGTATTCAGGTCAATGGGATGAGGATCTCTGCAATCTCTTTGGGGTTCCGATCGAAGCGTTGCCTGACATTGTACCAACAACTGGCTATTTTGGTGACATCACATCAAATGGACTTCGTATCCCGGTTACGGCAAGTGTCGTTGACCAGCAGGCCGCCCTGTTCGGTCATGGATGCACCCACCCTGGGGATACCAAAATAACATTTGGCACCGGAGCTTTTGCCCTGACAGTAACAGGAGGCCAGCCCTGCCAATCGGTTGGTCAAGGGCTACTCCCAACGGTTGCATGGCAACTCAGTGGGCAAAGTCCGGTATATGCCTTGGATGGAGGGGTCTATTCTGCAGGTTCGGCTATCAATTGGGCAAAATCTCTAGGGCTATTTTCAACCTACAAACAAATTCAACAGTTCACCAGACCCAGCGCCATCGAAACGGGTCTGGTTTTTGTGCCAGCCCTGGCTGGACTGGGCTGTCCATACTGGGACAGAACCGCAGGAGGAGCGTGGTTCGGTCTGTCACTCAACACCCAACCGGCTGATCTGATGCAATCCATTCTGGAAGGTGTAGTATTTCGAACTGCGGAAGTGATTGCCGCAATGAGTGAAGTCACCAGCATAAAAGGTGAAATTTCCATAGATGGTGGATTATCGGCAAACCCTTATTTATGCCAATTCCTGTCTGATGTACTGAATCAACAAATTATTGTACAATCATCAGCAGAACTAACCGCACTGGGGACAGCGCGGCTCGCTGCGGGCAGTCAAAATGAAAGCAACCAGGCAAACAGACCTGGAAGACAATTCTTACCAAAAGTCGATAGACGGATATCTCTGGAAAAGTTTAAAAACGCGGTAAACAGAACCTCTGAATGGCAGTCGTAGTATTAAAATAGCAGCAGGTGCTATTGAAGTTTTATTGTACTTTTATTTGCTAGAATATTAGCTATGAACAACAGACTAAAAACGGGTTACAGAATATCATCTGTAACCCGTTAATTGTATTGGCGCGCCGCAGAAGATTCGAACTCCTGGCCTTCTGATCCGTAGTCAGACGCTCTATCCAGCTGAGCTAGCGGCGCATAAAGATGGGCTTTATCGCTTAATTCTAAGGATTTGTCAATCCCTATCGGAATTGTAGCACAAATTAACTGGCGGAGAAGAAAGAATTCCATCACCACCTGTATCGCTTCAAGGCTGATCAAAAATGTTTAGATGCAAGGCACCCGAAAGCTACAGAATAAGGCGTACCGCAAGGTACGTCGTTGATGTAGATTGAGGGTAACGCCGCAGATAAGCGTTTTTCATCAGCCCTATATAATACTGGCGGAGAGGGAGGGATTCGAACCCTCGGTAGCGTTACACTACACTCGCTTAGCAGGCGAGCACCATCGGCCTCTCGGTCACCTCTCCGCAATCTACATTTATTCAATTTTAAAGTGGCGGATGGCCAGGGATTCGGTCACTTCGTCATCGACATCACGTCGATTCCTGCGTCACCTCCCCTACACTCACTGCCACCGACGTCCTGTCGGCTTTTCTGACATTAAGTCAGCGCTCGTTCCGCTTCAAATCCCGTCAAGATTTGTCTAACTTTAAAGTGGCGGATGGCCAGGGATTCGAACCCCGGGTGAGTTTCCCCACAATAGTTTTCAAGACTACCGCCTTAAGCCGCTCGGCCAGCCATCCATAACCATAAACATTCTATCGAAAAACTTTGGGACTGTAACGAAAAATGTTTCAGAATGCAAGATAAACCTATCGCCTTCGACAGTTTCCTTAGCTTGCTATGATGACTTTTCAATCTTCTCCAAACCGCCCATATAGGGGATTAACACGTCTGGAATCAAAACCGAACCATCTTCCTGCTGATAATTTTCCAGAATCGCCAACAGGGTTCGCCCAACGGCCAAACCTGAGCCGTTCAAAGTGTGCACCAGCTCTGGCTTTTTAGCCCCTTCGCGACGGAAACGGATCGAAGCGCGCCGCGCTTGAAAATCACGAAAACTGGAACAGGATGAAATTTCGCGATAACACTCCTGTCCTGGCAACCAGACTTCAATATCAAAGGTTCGCGCTGCAGAAAAACCAATATCTCCCGTACAGAGATCAATGACCCGATAGGGCAAATTCAGCAGCTGCAAAACTTTTTCAGCATTTTCCAGTAAAGCTTCAAGTTCAGCATCTGAATCTTCAGGGCGGACAAACTTGACCAACTCAACTTTATTGAACTGATGCTGCCGGATCAACCCACGGGTATCCTTTCCGTGGGAACCAGCCTCCTTACGGAAACACGGGGTGTAAGCCGCGTAACAGAGCGGGAGATCCTTTTCAGCAAGAATCTCATCCCGATGGAGATTGGTCACTGGAACTTCAGCCGTTGGAATCAGAAACAGATCGACCCCTTCAGTGTGGAAAAGATCGTCCGCAAATTTTGGCAGTTGCCCTGTTCCGGTCATCGAAACGCGATTGACCAAGAAAGGGGGGAGGGTCTCAGTATAGTTATGTTCAGTGGTATGGAGATCAAGCATAAAGTTAATTAACGCCCGCTCCAGCCTGGCACCAGCTCCGAAATAGACACAAAACCGTGCCCCAGAAAGTTTAACCCCTCGCTCAAAATCAAGGATTCCCAGATCTTCACCGATATCCCAGTGGGCTTTGGGGGCGAAACCTAAAGAGGGTTTTTCACCCCAGACACTGATCTCAACATTATCATCTTCAGAGGCTCCGACCGGGGTTTTTTCATGCGGGATATTCGGCACCCCCATCAGGAGTTGATTCAGCTGATCTTCTACCTCACGGAGCGTCTCATCCAGTTTTTTGATCTGGGCGGAGACCTCCTTCATCCGGGCAATTTCACCCTGGACCTGACTCTTATCTTTGGTCTGGCCGATCATTGCAGAAACTTTATTCTTCTCTGCCTTGAGGGTTTCCCCTTCACTGAGCAGCTCACGCCGCTGTTGATCCAGAGCGGTAAATCCCGAAAGATCGATTTTATCTCCACGGGTCGCCAAAGCTTTTTCAGCCACCGCAAAATTTTCACGTAAGTATTTAATATCGAGCATGTTTACTCCTTAAACCAACTCGTTTCTGTCCGGAAACCGCTCTTTTTCGCAATCTCCGCGTCAGTCTACTCATTTGTTTGTGTGGCGTAAAGTACTACGCCTCCGCTCAAATGCTTGACTTTCTTGATCTTGCAAAAAATTTCTGGTTTCCAAATCAGAAACGTATATTTATTCGATCAGGGAAAAGTTGATAGCATGTCTACCGGTGAAGTTCAAGAATAGATCGCTTCAAACCGTATTCCAGGGACACGTAACGAGTACATGTCCCCGGAATACTCAAGCTACCAGTAAAATTCGGAGGGGTGAGAGATGTGCGTCAGATGTTAGGCGCGCTGAAAATTACTCCGCAGGTGTAGCGATAGCGACATCGAGGATGGAATTTTCAGCACAACAACGCAGGTAGGGTGCAGCTCTCACCCCTTCTTACCATTGACCCACCAGTTGTGATCATCATCAAACCACCACTTTGACGAATCTGTTTCCCAGATTGTGTCCGCTAATTGTTTGGCAATCTCGGTTTTCAAACGCAACTTCGAGAACGGATACCACTCATCGGCATTGCGATTCCCCAGATCTTTACGCTCTTTCAGTGATAACACCATCTCCAATTGGTCGGCATCATGGGCAAGCAGCGCTTCTCGCGTCTCCCTGGCATTGAATTCGTGAAGAGTCTTCCGATAATCGTCGCCAAACGGTAACTGCACCGCCAGATCTTCAATCGCTTTGTTTTCATCGACCTTGACATATTTCTTGTTCACATAGTTCTGATCGCCGATCCGAGCTTCAGGGATATCGTGAAACAGACACATCTGTAACACCCGACTCACATCAGCCTCTCCATCCATCTGTGCCAGAGTATAGCCGATCATTGCGGTGCGAAAACTGTGTTCTGCGACTGACTCAGCTCCGGAACCGAGAAACTGAAACCCGGTACGCGGGGTGCGTTTGAGCATCCCGACTTCAAATAAAAAATTGGCAATATTTTTCATGTAAATTACTCCGTAATTGTAGGGGCGGCACTTGCTCCGACCCGGGCGCGGCAAGCAGCGCCCCTACACAATCGTGATATTTTTTCACCCATGCCAGACCAGAAAAACTCCCGACAGAATTAATGCTGTCGAGGCGAGGCGCATTCGACCAAAAGATTCACCCAGAAACAATATCCCGATCAGAACTCCAATCAACAAGCTAACCTGCCGAACTGGCAGGGCATAACTGATGCACTCGCAAAAAAGAATAAGATGGCTAAGCAAAAATTTCGTCCTACAAGGCGTAGTGGTTTTTCAGGGGCGAAGGCCTACATATAGTAGGTC
>JASFYS010000091.1:0-11616 GCA_045047095.1 Desulfuromusa sp.
ACCTACTATATGTAGGCCTTCGCCCCTGAAAAACCACTACGCCTTGTAGGACGAAATTTTTGCTTAGCCATCTTATTCTTTTTTGCGAGTGCATCAACTATGTCTATCTGAGTAAAACCATTTCAAGCACATCGTTTGACAGTTCGGCCTGGTTCAGAATAGGATGTGCTGTTATTCTGCAGATAATTCAATGGAGATTTTGTGGCACGTCAAAAAACCATCTACAGCTGTCAGCATTGTGGTTTTCAAAGCCCGAAATGGTTGGGAAGATGCCCCGACTGCCAGCAATGGAACACCTTGGTTGAAGAGCAACCAATTGCAACCCCTGGTCACAGTCGTGCCCTCCCCCAGCCCGGCAAACCACAGAAGTTGGCAGAAGTCAGCAGCAGTGAAGAAGATCGGTTGAGTTGTGGTTTGACGGAGCTGGATCGAACTCTGGGTGGCGGAGTTGTTCCTGGGTCACTGATTCTGGTCGGTGGCGATCCGGGGATTGGCAAATCAACCCTGCTGTTGCAAGCTTTTGCCCGATTGGCTCAAAACGGCACGGCTCTTTACGTCACCGCCGAAGAATCAACCCGACAGGTTAAACTGCGTGCTGACCGCCTTGGCATCAAAACCGATAATCTTTATTTACTGGCAGAAACGTCCCTGGAACAGATCAAACTGCGCATCAAAGAACTGCAGCCAGCTTTCCTGGTCATTGATTCCATTCAGACCATTTTTACCAGCACCCTTGATTCAGCTCCCGGAAGCGTCAGTCAGGTTCGCGAATGTACCGGACAATTAATGATTCAGGCCAAGGGGGATGGGCTCCCCACATTTCTGGTCGGTCACGTGACCAAAGATGGAGCCATTGCGGGACCAAGGGTTCTGGAACATATGGTTGATACAGTCCTCTATTTTGAAGGCGATCCAGGACATCCCTATCGAATTCTGCGGGCGGTCAAAAACCGCTTTGGCTCGACCAATGAGATTGGTGTTTTTGAAATGCAGGAACAGGGTCTCCGCGAAGTCAGCAATCCATCCGAACTATTTCTGGCCGAACGGCCGCAGCAAAGTGCGGGAAGTGCTGTTGTTGCCGCCCTGGAAGGGAGTCGGCCATTGTTGGTGGAATTGCAGGCGTTAGTTTCCAGTAGTTCTTTCGGCACCCCGCAGCGAACCTCTATCGGCATTGATCACAAACGGATTGCGCTGTTGATTGCAATCCTGGAGAAAAAGGTTGAATTATCACTGGCGGGGCAGGATATTTTTCTCAATGTTGCTGGCGGTGTCCGCCTCGATGAACCAGCTATTGACCTTGCCGCCATTGCAGCGCTCGCGTCCAGCCATCTGAATCGGGTCATCAACCCGCAACTGGTTCTATTTGGAGAAGTTGGTCTCACCGGTGAAATAAGGGCAATCTCACAACCAGAATTACGCGTCAAAGAGGCCGCCCGGCTCGGGTTCACCCAGTGTGTTTTGCCCAAGGGAAATCTAAAAAATCTTGACATCCCCGATTCTATTAAATTAATAGGTGTCAGCCATACCAGCGAGGCGCTTGAGGTTATTTTTGAATGACAGTAAAATTGTTTTTACGTTCTACCAGAATCTGGCTCAAATAAATCAACAGAGAGAGGTCATAAATGTCTGAGGAACTGACTCATTTTGATAAGGAAGGTCAAGCCATCATGGTTGATGTCAGCAAAAAACCGCTGACCGTTCGTGAGGCTGTCGCCAGGGGTGAAATCCGGATGCAGTCAAGCACCCTGGAGCAGATTCTGGCACAACGAATAAAAAAGGGGGATGTTTTTTCGGTTGCCAGGCTGGCAGGAATTATGGCCGCAAAACAAACATCAGCCCTGATCCCCCTCTGCCATCCCCTTCCTTTAAGTGCAGTGGAGATTGATTTTGATAGCGATCCACAACAGGGCAAGGTTGCTATTATGGCAACGACCAAAGTTACCGGGCAAACCGGGATCGAGATGGAAGCCCTCACCGCAGTTTCGGTTGCAGCTCTGACCATTTACGATATGTGCAAAGCAATTGACAAAGAGATGGTTATTGACGGAATCTGTCTGTTAAAAAAGACCGGTGGAAGGAGTGGAACCTTTATCCGCAAAAGTTCTCAGCCGGGAGTTGGCAAAAACGTTCAAACCTGATAAATTCTGACTTATTTTTCTTTTGGAAGATACCATTATGGAATCATCGGTTTACACAATCCGCAAAAGTTTCCTGCTCCCCTTGGGTCTGGTGGTTTTGCTTAGTTTCATATTGTTGTTCAGTGCCCTGTTTTTGCATCTACCGCTGGCAAAGATAATTATTCTGGGAGCATTCTTATTGCCCGTCTGTATTATTTTTGCTGAGAGTAGCCTCCGTAAAATTTATGTTGCTGAGGATGCAATCGAAATCAATAAATTATTTCGCAACAAACGCTTGAACTATGCTGAGCTAACCGCTATTGATACAATCCAAGTACGCAAGCGAGCCTTTGTCAGCCTCAGCAGCGAAAACGATTTTATGATTCTCTCCAACAGTTATAACCATTTTGGGATGTTGCTGAAACAATTGCTGGAAAAAGTTCCGGAGACTGTGGTGAGTGATGAAATCCGCCGTTTGGCAGAGACTCCACCCAAAAAATGTAGCGACGTTTTTTCTGCGTGGCTCGCGGTTGCGGTTCTGGCTTTAATTATTTATGTTCAACTCAGAGGTTTGTTCTAAGCAACCATAACGGTAACGGCTGAACCCGGAGCCTGGAAGGATGAATTATGGATCATAAAACCTTGGCAGAATTCAAAGACTTACTGAATCAGCAATTAGAATCCTTGTTACAGGATGTGGGGAAAACAGTCTCGGAAATGACAGAAGAAAATCCCAATTTTCCAGATCCTACGGATCGTGCCTCACTTGAATCTGATCGCAACTTTGAATTAAGAATTCGTGACCGCGAACGGATGTTGATTAATAAAATTCGCCAGGCACTAGAGCGGATCAAAGATGGGACTTTTGGTCACTGTGAAAATTGTGAAGAATTAATTGGCACCGAGCGATTACGCGTCCGACCAGTCACAACTCTCTGTATTGACTGCAAGACTGAACAGGAACGCAAAGAAAAAATTGGTTAAGAACCAACATTTGACATTACATTTGACACAACTTAAATCATTTATCTCTTGGCCAGGGGGCACGTCGCTCTTGCCCCGCATAGACTTCCCGTTTTCTGTAGTCTCTTAGACTGGCGTTTTGTCGAATAATATCAACCCACCCGTCAGAACGCTTGAAACGTAAAATCTTCTCGGTCGCAATGAGAACATCAAGAACATCATTGCTGACAGTACTTTCAGTGCCATCCAGATAGACAACTTCAACTAAAACTTTTTTCATAACACCTCCTCCAAAGGATTCCTTTCATTGCATTTATTGTTGAGTATAGCCAATCTCAGGTTAATTTTCACTTAGATTTTTTACATACAGTCACATTCAAAGTCAAAAGCAATGTAACTTTGATTGTTTTTTGACGATAACCAGTGTATGTTTGTTAGTCTCTAATTGATTGTATAATATCCAGTTTTTGATACCGGGAGAGTTACTATGTTTGGATTGGGAACACAGGAATTATTGATCATTCTAGTACTGGTCATGATTATCTTTGGCGCTGGCAAAATACCCCAAGTTGGCGGAGCTCTGGGTAAAGGGTTGCGTAACTTTAAAAAGGGGGTCAAAGATGCCGATGAGGACATTGAAGAAGGACAAGTCGAGGAAATTTCAAAGGAAGATAGTAACGAGAAGAAAGACGTCTGAGCTTACCTGCAAGACTAAAATAACGTGGAAAGTTGCAGTTTAATAATATTTTTTCCGCTACCCGTTCATCCCTTTCAAGTACCAAAGGCTCCCCTGAGGTCATTTTTCTATCTTATTCGCCCAATCCAAATAATATTTTTGATCACAGCAGATCTCCAAGCCTAGAGGAAAATAGATGAGCAAAGCACTCGGTTTGATTTCCGGAGGACTCGATAGCAGTTTAGCCGCCATGGCACTGCTGCGGCAAGGAATCGAAGTCACTGGAATAGCTTTTGTCACCCCTTTTTTTAACGCTGACAAAGCAAAAGTCGCGGCCAAAACTATCGGCCACCCACTGATTATTGAAAATATTGGTGACATCCATCTAAAAATAGTAAAAACCCCCAAGTATGGCTATGGTCGCAATATGAATCCATGCATTGACTGTCATGCGATGATGTTTCAATTGGCAGGAGAACGGATGAAAAAAGACGGTTTTGACTTTCTTTTTTCCGGCGAAGTTCTTGGCCAACGACCCATGAGCCAGAATGCTAATGCCTTAAGATCGGTCGCCAATCTGTCAGGTTTTCCTGAGAGGGTTTTGCGCCCTTTAAGCGCAAAATTGCTACCGAGCACCCCGATGGAAGACTCAGGACTGGTTGAGCGTGAGCACTTACTCGATTTCCAGGGGCGGTCACGTAAACCCCAGCAAGCCCTTGCCAAAGAGTGGGGACTTCGTGATTATCCCGGTTCGGGAGGGGGTTGTCTGCTCACTGAGGAGGGATTTTCCAACCAATTACGTGACCTTTTTGATCACGATCCCGCAGCAGCGATCACCGATGTTGAGCTGCTCAAAGTTGGTCGGCAATTCCGTCTCTCCGCAGCAACCAAATTAATTCTGGGACGGCATCGGGCCGATAATGAAGCCTTACAGCAACAGGTCAAACCTGATCAAATAAAACTTCGCTGTCAAAATTTCAGCGGCCCGCTGGGGGTATTCTGCGGGGATGCTGATGACAAAGAATTGGAGACAGCGGCGGCAATTGTTGCATCCTACGGAAAAGGGAAGAATGAAGTTGAGGTTGATGTGCTGTGTATCACTGCTGATGATGAATTTGTCCGGCGGGTCAAACCGTTGCCCCGGGAGATATCGAGAGAGTTGTTGATCCGGTAAGTTAAATCATTCACCACAGAGACTGTCTCAGTGGTAAGAATTTTAAATCACAAAAAAGCCCCCACCGGAAAATTCCAGTGGGGGCTTTTTATTTTAACCAATGAATGGGGGAATTACATCATTCCGCCCATGCCACCCATTCCGCCCATGCCACCAGGCATCGGAGGCATACCGGCACCAGCATCGTCAGACGGAACATCGGCAATCATTGCTTCAGTGGTCAACATCAGACCGGCAACAGAAGCAGCATTTTGCAAGGCACTACGAGTCACCTTGGTCGGATCAAGAATCCCAGCTTTAATCAGGTCGCAGTATTTATCTGCTGCGGCATCAAAACCGAAAGCGCCTTCACCTTGTGCAACTTTATCGGCAACAATTGCACCTTCAACACCAGCATTGATAACAATTTGCCGCAGTGGAGCTTCAAGAGCACGAACCACCAGTTGTACTCCAGATTGTTGCTCACCTTCAAGCTTGAGCTTAGATAGAGCCGGCAGACAACGCATCAGAGCAACACCACCACCAGGGACGATACCTTCTTCAACAGCAGCACGGGTTGCATGCAGAGCATCTTCAACACGAGCTTTTTTCTCTTTCATCTCGGTTTCAGTTGCGGCACCAACTTTAACGACGGCAACACCACCAACCAGCTTGGCCAGACGCTCCTGCAGTTTTTCACGATCGTAATCACTGCTGGTTTCATCAATCTGGGCGCGGATCGCTTTAACCCGACCTTCAATAGCAGCTTCTTCGCCGGCACCATCAATAATCGTGGTGTTCTCTTTATCAACGATAACCCGCTTGGCAGTCCCCAGCATATCAATAGTTGCATTCTCCAATTTGAAACCAACTTCTTCAGAAATCAGCTGGCCACCGGTCAGAGTTGCAATATCTTCCAGCATAGCCTTACGGCGATCACCAAAACCCGGGGCTTTAACAGCACAAACGTTGATGGTTCCGCGCAGCTTGTTGACAACCAGAGTTGCCAGTGCTTCGCCATCAATATCCTCTGCAATAATCATCAACGGACGACCCTGCTTCGCAACCGGCTCAAGAATCGGCAGCAGATCTTTCATGGTGCTGATTTTCTTGTCATAGATCAGGATTAGTGGCTCCTCCATAGCGGCTTCCATCCGCTCGGCATCAGAAACAAAGTACGGAGAAAGGTAGCCGCGATCAAACTGCATTCCTTCAACTGTCTCAAGTGAAGTGTCCATCGACTTGGCTTCTTCAACGGTGATAACACCCTCTTTACCAACTTTTTCCATTGCCTCGGCAATGATATTACCGATGGTCTCATCGCTGTTTGCAGAGATAGTACCGACCTGAGCGATCTCTTTGTGATCCTGAACCGGTTTGGAAAGTGCCTGCAGAGCCTCAACAGCAACAACCACAGCCTTGTCGATACCACGCTTGATTTCCATCGGGTTGTAACCGGCAGTAACCAGCTTGATCCCCTCTTGGTAAATAGCCTGAGCTAGAACCGTAGCGGTGGTGGTTCCATCACCGGCGATATCTGAAGTCTTGGATGCAACCTCTTTAACCAGCTGAGCACCCATATTTTCGAACTTATCTTCAAGCTCGATCTCTTTGGCAACGGTCACGCCATCTTTGGTGATCAGTGGAGCACCAAAAGATTTGTCGATAACAACGTTACGACCTTTAGGACCCAAGGTTATCTTAACCGCATTAGCCAGGGTATTGACACCGGCAAGGATCTTGCCGCGTGCATCTTGGGAAAACAAAATTTCTTTTGCCATGTTTCTATATCCTCCGTTTAAATTCCGTTTAAATACTTTTTTATTATTTAGTGAACTAAAAATATCACGAAATGGCTAAGCAAAAATTTCGTCCTGCAAGGCTTGGTGGATTTTCAGGGGCGAAGGCATACGTCAGTATGTCAAGATCCTGAAAAACCGCCGTAACGCAGCAGGGCGGACTTTTTGCAACGCCATTGCTTATTCTACTACGCCGAGGATATCATCCTCACGCATAATCAAATATTCGACACCGTCAATTTTGATTTCACTGCCTGCATACTTACCAAACAGAACCCGGTCGCCCTCTTTAACATCCAGTGGCAGAACTTTGCCCTCTGGTGTGACCTTGCCCTTGCCAGCAGCAATGATTTTACCCTCTTGGGGCTTCTCTTTGGAAACAGTATCAGGAATAATAATCCCCCCTGCAGTTGTCGTTTCCTCTTCCACACGCTCGACAATAATACGATCTTGCAATGGTCTGATGTTCATTCTCAAGTTCTCCTTTCACGTTCAATAGGTTGGCCCGATGGCCGTTATGATTCATTGAGTTGATCCAAGCTGAAGAGCAATAACCCATCAAGTTGGATTCAGGATTGTTGTTAGCACTCAACTTGATCGAGTGCTAACAACGAGTGACAATAATAGTCGCAGTTTCAATATTGTCAAGCAATTTTTCTACCGGATCAGGCAGACAGATTAAATAATAATTCAAATTGATAAAGAACCAGAGGGGATATCTTAAGTAAAACTAAATAGAGATCTCAGGAAAGAATATTCCATAGCCCCCTTGAAAATAATAAATAAGCATAAAATCAGGATTCCTGGGGTACCACTGACGACAATAATCTCTTCAAGATGAGTCTTTTTTTTATTGTTAATAAAGAATTGCGGTTGACAATTCTGATCACGTCGGCTATACGAATCGGTATAAAATCCTTTTAAAACCTCAAATTATGGTGAAGAAAAACATATATGGACTTCAACATCGGCCAAAAGATCAAAGCCCTGCGCAAAGAACGGAAACTAACTTTGCAGGACGTTGCCACCGAAACCGGTTTTTCTCCGGCATTGATTTCACAAATAGAGAACAACAACGTCTCTCCGCCCATAGCGACTTTGTCCAAGATCGCCCGTTTCTTCGATGTGAAGATGAGTTACTTCTTTGAAGAAGATCAAGGATCATCTCGCTACGAAATTGTTCGCCATAATGAACGCCGGATTGTCAGTCGGGTCATTTCCAAAGATGGAACCAGCCATGGTTATACTTACGAAGCCCTTTCGTTCAGAAAAAAGAATAAAAAAATGGAACCGTTTCTTCTTACTGTGACTGAGCGGGCTCAGGAAGAAACCCTCTACAATCACGAGGGCGAAGAATTTCTACTGATATTGGATGGTCGCGCTGAAATCATTCTTGACGATGAGCGCTTTATCCTGGAAGAGGGGGACGCCGTCTACTTTGATTCAACCGTCAAACACCGCCTTCTTTCTAAAGATGGTGAAACGGTACAAGTCCTGGCGGTGGTGACCCGCTGACAGGGCAAATTCCGGTAATCAGGGCAACCACAGGGGGATTGCCCCTACGCCAACCATATATAACGACATATTTTTGTAGGGGCAGGTCCCCGTGCCTGCCCTTTCCATTGTATGACAACAAACCGGGCGAACACACAGGGTCGCCCCTACAAAAATAAATGGCAGGCACAGAGGAAGGAATAAACCAATGAGCAGTTTTGTAAAGAAAACCCTTGCCGATTGGGAGGCTCAGGCAAAAAAAGAAAAAAAGACTGAAGATCTCTCTAATTTCAAATGGGAGACCCCTGAGGGGATCACCGTCAAACCCCTCTATACAGCAGCAGATATCAACGGGTTGGAAACAGCGGATACGCTGCCAGGATTTGCTCCTTTCGTCCGTGGGCCAATGGCAACCATGTATGCCGGTCGCCCCTGGACGGTGCGTCAATATGCCGGATTCTCCACAGCGGAAGAATCAAACGCCTTCTACAAACGGAACCTGGCTGCGGGGCAACAGGGACTTTCAGTTGCTTTTGACCTGGCAACTCACCGTGGCTACGATTCTGATCACCCCCGGGTTGTTGGGGATGTCGGTAAAGCCGGAGTTGCTATCGATTCCGTTGAAGACATGAAGATTCTGTTCGACAGCATCCCCCTGGATAAAGTGTCCGTTTCCATGACCATGAATGGCGCGGTTCTGCCGATCATGGCCAACTACATTATTGCCGCCGAAGAGCAAGGGGTCAGCGCAGAGAAACTTGCTGGAACCATTCAAAACGATATCCTTAAAGAATTCATGGTTCGCAACACCTATATCTACCCTCCAGCGCCATCAATGCGCATTATTGGTGATATTATCGAATTCACCAGCCAGAAAATGCCAAAATTCAACTCCATCTCTATTTCTGGCTACCACATTCAGGAAGCAGGAGCCAACAATGCCCTGGAGTTGGCCTTTACTCTGGCAGATGGTCTGGAATATGTCCGTGCCGCCATCAACAAAGGGTTGGATGTGGACAGTTTTGCACCGCGCCTCTCTTTTTTCTTTGCTATCGGGATGAACTTTTTTATGGAAGCCTCAAAATTGCGGGCAGCCCGCTTTTTGTGGTCGCAAATGATGCAGGAGTTCAGCCCCAAGAATCCTAAATCATCGATGCTGCGCACCCACTGCCAGACTTCCGGCTGGTCACTGACCGAACAGGATCCCTACAACAATGTGATCCGTACCACCATGGAAGCAATGGCAGCTGTCCTTGGCGGCACCCAGTCACTGCACACCAATGCTCTCGATGAGGCAATTGCCCTGCCGACTGATCACAGCGCCCGGATTGCCCGTAATACCCAGTTGGTGATTCAGGAAGAATCAGGAATCTGTAATGTTGTCGATCCTCTGGGTGGTTCGTATTATGTCGAATCCCTGACCAACTCGTTGATTGAAGAAGCGCAAAAGATTCTGGATGAAATCGAAGAACTCGGCGGCATGACCAAAGCGATTGAAACTGGAATGCCCAAATTGCGGATTGAAGAATCGGCCGCAAAAAAACAGGCTGCTATCGATAGTGGCCGTGATGTTATTGTCGGCGTTAACAAATACCAGTTGGCAGAGGAAAGTGATATTGAGGTTCTGGATGTTGATAATGACGCCGTGCGGGAATCACAAATTGCTCGTCTCAACAAAATGCGCGCCGATAGAAATGAAGCTGCTTGTCAGCAAGCTCTTGACGCGATAACTACAGCCTGCGAAAGTGGAAGCGGTAATTTACTTGATCTCAGCATTAAAGCTGCCCGCCTCCGTGCTTCAGTCGGAGAGATTTCCGATGCCATGGAAAAGACCTTCGGTCGCCACCGGGCAGAAATCAAACTTGTCTCAGGAGCCTACGGATCAATTGTGAGTGAAGATAGCGACTTTGCCGACTTAAAAAAACGCGTTGAAGCTTTTGCTGCTAAAGAAGGGCGTCGTCCCCGCATCATGGTTGCTAAAATGGGACAGGATGGCCATGATCGCGGCGCCAAAGTCGTTGCCACCGCTTATGCTGATATCGGCTTTGATGTCGATGTCGGTCCGCTCTTCCAGACTCCCGAAGAAGCTGCCAAAATGGCTGTCGAAAACGATGTTCATGTGGTTGGTGTCTCCAGCCTTGCGGCCGGGCACAAAACCCTGGTGCCCCAGTTGATTGCAGAGCTGAAAAAATTGGAGGCAGATGATATTGTTGTTGTCTGCGGCGGAGTTATCCCGCGGCAGGACTATGACACTCTCTTCGCAGCTGGAGCCAAAAAGATTTTTGGTCCCGGCACCTCGATCATCGTTTCCGGTGGGCAGACTCTGGATGCGATTGAAGGGAAGTAAATCGGTTCTGTGATTAATCAGGGGCAACCACAGGGGGTTGCCCCTACATTATTAAATGATAAATATTATATTCATCCTGTAGGGGCAGGCCCCTGTGCCTGCCCTGTTTGTTTAGGTGGCACATTGACAAATATCCAAAAACTCTCCAAAGGTGTCCGTTCCGGCAACGTCCGCTCCCTCGCCAAAGCAATCACCCTGATCGAAAGTCATAATCCCGACCATGCAAAAGATGCGGCCGAGCTGCTGGATAATCTCCTTCCCGATACTGGAGATACCATTCGAATCGGCATTTCCGGGGTTCCCGGGGTCGGCAAAAGTACTTTTATTGAAGTCCTTGGGATGAACCTGCTGCAACAGGGGCATAAAATTGCCATTCTTGCCGTCGATCCATCCTCTCAACTCTCCGGCGGTTCAATCCTTGGTGATAAAACCCGGATGGAAGAACTCGCCCGCGAACAAAACGCCTTTATCCGCCCCTCACCTGCCGGTAAGACCCTCGGCGGGGTCGCCCGTAAAACCCGTGAAACCATGCTTCTTTGTGAAGCTGCCGGTTACGACATTATCATTGTTGAAACCGTAGGCGTTGGTCAGTCAGAAATCGCTGTCGCATCCATGGTTGATTTTTTTCTGTTGCTGCAACTGTCGAATGCTGGCGATGAACTGCAGGGAATCAAAAAAGGGGTGATGGAAATCGCCGATGCCATCGTCATTAATAAAGCCGAAGGAGAAAACCGTCCCCGCGCAGAACTGGCACGGCAGCAATATGCAAATGCCCTGCACCTGCTCAGACCAAAAAGCACTCACTGGCAAGTTCCAGCCCTGCTCTGCAGCGCCCTCCATAATCAGGGGATTGATGAGGTCTGGCAACTGATCCTTGACTTTATTTCAGTCATGAAACAGCACAATGAATTTGATAATAAACGCCAACGACAAGCCACCGACTGGATGTGGGCAATGGTTATGGATGACCTGAAAGATCTATTTTTAAACGATAAAAATGTTGCTGCCATGATTGATCGGATACAGTCCGGGGTTGACGAAGGAATAACATCACCAAGTGTTGCTGC
>JASFYS010000092.1:0-7022 GCA_045047095.1 Desulfuromusa sp.
AATGGTGCTGGCTGCAATTGAAGCGATGAAACCAATTATTGATGATGATATTGGGCGGCAGGAAGTCATGTCTCTGTGTCACGAGTTTCCTGAATTGGATCATTATCGTGAGCAAGCAGCACAGTACTTGCGTCCCCATCTGACTTATGGAGAGTTGGCAGCAATGCGTAAGTGGGCGGAGGAAGTTCAGCAAAACCAGGCTGAAGCAGTTTAGACTATTAGGATTTAAACCTTCAACCTAGCCTTACGTTGCTACCTTACGCCCGCTCAAACGGCTCATACAACTTTTTATACTCATCCTGAGCATAGCGATCAGTCATGCTGGCAATGTAGTCGCAAATCACCCGTTCCGTTCCATATTTTTCAAATCTAAGTTGATGCCGTTCTGGCAACAAAGTTGGATTTTCCATATAGTTTTCAAACAACAAGGTCAAAAATCGCTCTGCTTTGACCCGCATCCGCTCAACTTTTGAATGCCGATACAGCCGTTGATAGAGAAATTTTTTCAATTGCTGGTTCAGCTCACTCATCCGTAGGCTGAAACTGACCAGGTTTTCAGGTTGCTCGCGAATATCTTCAAGGGTTGCAATATTGTATTTTTTCAGATTTCCGGTTGTCGTATTAACCAAGTCATGCATCAAGTCACCAATCAAATAACTGATGGTTTGCAGAATGTGGCGTTTATCATCCAATCCGGAGAATTTTTTCCCGATCATCAGGTAAGTTTGCTGCCATAATTCAACCTCTTCAAGGTCATTTAGGCTGATATACCCCGCCTTAAGACCATCATCGATATCGTGATTATTGTAGGCAATTTCATCAGCCAGATCAATAATCTGACCTTCCAGAGTCGCTCGGTCTTCGGGACGATAGGGCTTAATAGCCTCTCTTCCTGCCTGGTCATAATCGGATGAATGTTTGATGATCCCCTCTCTGGTTTCCCAGCTCAGATTCAGGCCGTCAAAACCGGGGTAACGTTGTTCCAGAAGCTCAACAATCCGCAATGACTGTTGATTATGTTCAAATCCACCAAAATCTTTCATCAGCCGCTTGAGAACATGCTCACCCGTATGTCCAAAAGGGGTATGACCCAGATCATGGGATAACGCCAAGGCCTCGACCAGATCTTCATTCAGATGTAAATTCCGGGCAATACCACGGGCGATCTGCGCAACTTCCAGTGAATGGGTCAAACGAGTACGATAATAATCACCTTCATGATTAACAAAAACCTGAGTTTTATATTCCAAGCGGCGAAAAGCCGCACAATGGATAATCCGATCCCGATCCCGCTCAAATGCCAATCGCTCATCCTTAAACGGCTCATCGTACTCGCGGCCACGACTCTGATCACTATGAGCGGCATAATTTGCCAATTCATGTTCACGCATAAAAACCTCCTTCTGATCTCATCTTGATTACCATCAAGAATACCACAACAGCATGACAAAATAAGTCACACTGTGATAATCCGATTATGGCCTTTAGTGCCACACCCCTTCCAGACCATAACCACAATATGGACAGACCCCGTTTTCGTCGAGTTCGTTGGTAACGTACTGCCCGATATGTCCCTGCCGATCAACCACCCTTTTGCCGCACTTCGAACAGTAGGTCGATTCATGATCTTTATCATCGATATTGCCGACATAAAGATACTTCAATCCCTCTTCCTGGCCAATTTTATAAGCTCTGCTCAGTGTTGATGCTGGTGTGGGAGGGACATCAAGCATTTTGTAGGTTGGATAAAAGGCAGAAAGATGCCACGGTATGGCAGGGTTGAGTTCTGCTATGAATTTTGCAATATTTCGGATCTCTTCATCAGAGTCATTTTTACCCGGGATCCACAGGGTTGTTATCTCTATCCAGATCCCTTTTTTATAAGCGTACTTGACTGCATCGAGTACCGGTTTGAGCCGGGCACCGCTGATCTCTTTGTAAAATTTATCCGTAAAAGCTTTGATGTCGATATTCATCCCGTCAATATATGGCGCCAGCAAATCAATGGCCTTGTGGGTTTCAAAGCCACTGGTGACATAAATATTTTTCAGTCCTTTCTCGTGAGCCAGTTTGGCGGTATCGTAAGTGTATTCAAAAAAGATAATCGGTTCATTGTAAGTATAGGCAATCGATTGGCATCCGTTTTCCAATGCAAGTTCAACGATACGTTCAGGCGGAAGTTCCTGGCCAATAATCTGATGATTGTGTTCTTTCGGGTATTGGGAGATGTCGTAGTTCTGACAAAAGGTACAAGAGAAGTTACATCCTACCGTTCCCACTGAAAAGGCGCTGGTATCCGGCAGGAAATGAAACATCGGTTTTTTCTCCACTGGATCAATATTTGCGACTGCGGCAAGTCCGTACACGAGAAGCTTAAGCTCACCATTTTCAACTTTTCTGACTCCGCAGATGCCATACTCACCTTCATCGAGTATACACGCCTGTGCGCATGCCAGACATGAAACCTTTCCGCTTTCGAGTTTTTTGCTTAACCATGCATTTGCTGACATCTTATTCTCCTTGTTTTATAGTATCATATCCCTTTCTCAGGCATGTTGGTGAAAACGTAAAAGGCGGAGTATGCTGCATATATCGGCTGTATTCATCACCAAAACGCTGCAGCGTCTCTTTTTCCTCTATAACCAGAATAAACCAAAGTGCCGCTACCACACCCCAGCCTGAGGCAAGGATGACAGGGATCGATCCCCAGATCAAAGCGAGCGCAACAGGTAAAAGCGCCAGGCCGAGATGCATGGGATGGCGCATACAGCTGAAGATACCCTCTGCGGTGAATCTGTCCGGCCAGAATGTCCTGTGTCCGTCCTCATGGGCAAAGCGTTTTAGAGTTTTTCCGCCAATCACAGTCAGCGCCATCGCAGCGGCAAAAAGTATCAGCCCAAGAACAAATGCAGCCAATCGAACAAAGCCATCGAGATATAACGGCCAGATCCAGCCCGGAACCAGGATTGTTATCCAGACAACGAGCCAAAACAGAAATTTCCATACCATGACATCTCCTTTTTTTGCCTCTTCAGTTGATGGAGAGATATATTGTTGATAGGCCTCTTCCTGAACATTCGAAGAACCGTTCGGAATCCTGTGACACTGCCCAATAGTTGAAAATTTCTGTTTCCATCTATTGATGCACTCGCAAAAACGAATTACGATGGCTAAGCAAAAATTCGTCCCACCAGGCGTAGTGGTTTTTCAAGGACGAAGGCATACATACGGTATGTCGAGGTCTTGAAAATCCGCTGCAACGCCGTGGGGCGGACTTTTTGCGACGCCATCATCTATTTGGACAAGACGATCAGGATTGCTACCAAGATTCCTGCTCCCAGAGCGATCAGGCTAAATCTTGCGTGTTCCTTTTCTGCCTGTGGTAAAAGATGCGTCGCACCGACATAGACCAGCGCACCGGCTGAGAGAGACAGAAAAATTCCAAGAAGCGGCTTGTCTATCTGGCTTACGAAAGGATAGGAGACAAGCATACCCAGAGGCGTTGTCACGGCAGCAGCGAAAAAGGCGAGGATCATTGCTGTTTTCTCGCGAAAACCTCCACGGATAAGAAGAAGATAGGTAATAATTCCTTCAGGAAATTCATGCAGCACCATACCTGCAGCAGCAATCACCCCGGTAAATATACTGACGGTAAAAGTGATGGAGTAAATAAATCCGTCTATGAACGAATGAATACCGATGCCCAGTGTAGGGGTCAAACCGAGGCTGTAGTGACTTTCAGGTTTTTTATCGCAGACAAAAGCGGTAATGAATCGATTAAAAAGGTGCATGCCTAAAAAACCTACAAGCAGAAACATCGGGGCATTCGGATTCATTTCGAAAGATTTGGGGATAATGTGCAAGAAGGAGACAGAAATCAACACACCTGCAGCAAAGCAGACAAAGTAGATACTGTTCTTTTCACCCCATACCCTAAAATGACGGATAATATAAATACCGAGCGTTGTTACTACTGCTGCAAGCGAACTGGCACCCAGAGCAACCCAAAAGGTATTTTCCATACGCTACTCCTACCGACTATTATTCATCCAAAAACTCTACTTTTGAGCTCTCCCGATTTCTCCATCATCATCGATTCATCTTTCTTATACAAATAACTATAGTACAATAAAGTATATACCAACTCTTGAGGAAAGCATGGAAATGACGCTCTTCGATCTGAAATCGGGAAAAAAAGCAACTATAAAGGGATTAGAAGGCGGAGAAGAGTTTCGAAAAAAACTCGCATCGCTAAACATAAGGGCAGGAAAAATCATTAGAAAGATAACTGCAGAGCCTCTACACGGTCCTGTTGTCATCGAAATTGACAATACCAAAGCAACTATCGGTATGAAGATGGCAAAAAAAATAGTCGTAGCACCTTTGGAAGGTGAATAAAACAGATGAGTATCTGAAGATGAAAATACTTCTAATGGGGAATCCAAACGTCGGAAAATCGGCCATATTTTCAAGGCTGACCGGTGTGGACGTTATGATTTCCAACTATCCCGGTACGACGATCGAGCTTCAAAAAGGAAAAATGAAACTCGATGAGCAAATGGTAGAGGTGATTGATGTACCGGGTACTTATTCACTGGATGCAACTTCAAAAGCAGAAGAGGTCGCAGTGAGTATGCTGGGAGAGGGGGATATGGTCATCAATGTGGTGGATGCGACCAACCTCGAGCGAAACCTCAACCTGACACTTCAGTTACTGGAACGAAATATTCCTGTTATCGTTGTGCTCAATTTTTGGGATGAAACCCGGCATCTGGGTATTCATATCGATGCCAAGAGACTTGAGACCTGTCTGGATGTTCCGATTGTACCGGCGGTTGCCGTAACCGGAGTGGGGATCAATGAATTGGTCTCAAGACTCCGCGAGATCAGAGCACATCAAAAAAGATACAGTGAAGAAACTCGATGGGGAGAGATCGGCAAAATCATCAAGGACGTTCAAAAAATCACCCCGAAAAAGCATACGTTTCTGGAAAATCTTGAGGATATGAGCGTCAAACCGCTAACAGGGATCCCATTCACAGTGTTGATCCTGGCATTTGTTTTTTGGACGGTTCGTTCTATCGGTGAAAACCTGATTACCCACCTGTTCGATCCTCTATTTGAACTTTATCTTCCGGTCGTAAATGGTTTGAGTACAATGCTCGAACACCAGGGCATCATCCATGATCTAGTGGTTGGAACCTTGATCGCAGGGAAGATCGATTATATGCAATCGATGGGTTTGCTTACGACCGGTCTGTATGTTCCGCTTGCCATGGTCTTGCCCTATGTATTTGCCTTCTATCTGGTGCTGGGAATTTTAGAAGACAGCGGCTACCTGCCGAGGCTGGCCACACTGGTTGATGCTGTTTTACACCGGCTTGGGATGCACGGGCTGGCAATCATTCCGACGCTTCTGGGATTCGGCTGCAATGTTCCGGGGGCGCTCAGTACTAGAATACTCGAAACCAGAAAACAGCGCTTTATCGCGGCGACCCTGATGGCCATAGCCGTACCCTGCATGGCACAAACTTCCATGGTATTTGCCTTGTTGGGTCCCTTTGGTATCAAGGGTTTAGGCATCTATTTTCTTACGCTCTTTAGTGTCTGGCTGATACTTGGTTTACTTCTCAACAAAGGGATCAAGGGCGAAACACCTGAGACATTTATGGAGATCCCACCCTATCGAATCCCCTATCTTGGAAGCCTGACAAAGAAACTATGGATGCGGATGCGGAGTTTTTGGACTGAGGCGATCCCCTTTGTATTGCTGGGGTTCTCATTGTAAACATTTTATATGTTTTAGGGATCATAGGATGGATCAGCGAGGCAGCATCTCCTGTCATTGTTGGCATTTTGGGGCTCCCCAAAGAAGCAGTCGCCTCTTTGATCGTGGGTTTTCTGAGAAAAGATGTGGCTGTTGGTATGCTGTTACCGCTTGGGCTGGATATGGGGCAGCTTATTGTAGCAAGTGTCGTATTGACCATGTATTTCCCCTGCATTGCGACCTTTATCGTTCTATTCAAAGAGCTGGGGGTCAAAGATCTCATCAAAGCCACCGCGATCATGGTTATTTCTACCCTGCTGGTCGGAGGGATTCTGAATGCACTGTTATAGGTAGATAAAAGTGGAAGAAGATGTGTTAATGAAGATTGCCGATTTGAATAAAGAGATAAAACAGTGTACGAAATGCAGACTAGCGGAGAGTAGAATAAATGCTCTTTGTGGAGAAGGAAACCAAAATGCTAAACTGATGCTGATTGCTCAGGCTCCGGGAGAAAAGGAAGATAGGGAGGGAATAATGTTTATTGGCCCTTCTGGAAAAGTGTTAGATGAATTACTAGAAATAGCCAATATTAATAGAAAAGAAATTTATATGACAAATCTGGTTAAATGTATGCTTCCAAAATACAGGAAACCAAAGCGGGATGAAATTGAAACTTGCAGCCAATACCTGGATAAAGAAATAGCATTAGTAGATCCAAAAATATTAGCTCCACTTGGTTATTATGCGATTAAATATATATTTGAGAAATATGCAATTCCATTACCGATCAAATCAGAGTTTCACAATATTCTCGGCAAAACTTTTTTGATTGGGGATAAAATAATAATACCTTTACAACATCCAGCTTCCGTACTTTATAATCATTCTATAAAGACGGTATTGATAAATAATTATAGTAAAATGAAGGTATTGCTTGCCAAATACATGTGATCTCCCATTCCTAATATTGTTCTAATATATTGCTTTTGAAAGCTTTGTATGTCTCCAGAATACTCCTGACAAAAAAGAGTAATTACCCCAGTTAAAACAACTTGTTAACCCGTAGCGAAAGAAAAAGGAAAGATGAACTTGCTTTTCCATTGATTCAGGTAATAATTAAAGTGTGTCAGTATTGTTGCACTCGCAAAAACGAATTAGATGGCTAAGCAAAAATTTCGTCCTACAAGGCGTAGTGGTTTTTCAGGGGCGAAGGCCTACATATAGTAGGTCGAGGTTCTGAAAAACCGCTGCAACA
>JASFYS010000093.1:0-3907 GCA_045047095.1 Desulfuromusa sp.
GTTACCAATCAGTCCCGCTGTTGCCAGAGCCCGGAGAATATCATTGTGGCTGCACTCCAGTGTTTCATTTAAATAACGTAGAACTGCAGGGAGAACTCCGCTGGCGCCACAGGTTGGCGCAGTAACAATCATCCCGCCACTGGCATTTTCTTCCGATACCGCCAGAGCATAAGCCCAGATTTTTGCATTATCTTTGAGATTGGATCCGTACAAACTCGCTTTGCGATTAAAAATATGGGATTTTCGTCCCAACCCCAACCCCCCGGGGAGAACCCCAACCTGTTCCAACCCCCGGTCGATCGCGGAGGACATCATATCCCAGACCCGATCAAGAAAATCGAGAAAATTTTTATCTTCACAATTAAGAACATATTCCCAGAGCGATTCACCACTACGATCCAAGTTCTCCAAAATATCAGACAGCTTTGTTAAGGTATAAACTGAGGGTGGTGGTACCGAGTCTTCATCATCCCGTAAAGCACCACCCCCGACACTATAAACCTCCCAGATTTGCAATATCGCACCGGTATCCGTTATGGCCTCAAACCGCATCCCATTCGGATGCAGGGGAAGTTGCTTTTCAGGAACCCAGAGCAACTCTAACTTTGCATCATGAAATTGGAAAACATCGGCTAAGGCTTTATCGGTTAAATGTCCACGACCAGTGGCCGCAAGACTACCAAACAACGTTACCCGATAAAGTGCTGCACCGGGATATTTTTCCAGAAATATCAGCGCCGCTTGTCGTGGAGCCATGGTATGACTACTGGAGGGTCCAGTACCGATGCGATAGAGTTCGCGTAACGATTCCATAGTTTATTCTCCTGATGAACAGGAACGATGCCACTGGTTAAGAAAAAAGCCCACCTGATAGGCGGGCTTTTAATTCAGTAGTGGAGCATTGCCTAAAATCAATCAAATAGTTCGTAGTAAGCTTGTTCGGATATTTTACTCCAAGCCAACTGTTGCTTCTGAAACTTACTGAAACTCTCATAAACTTTCTTGCTCATGGGATCCTTGGCTACGATCTCTTCCAAGACCTCTACAGAGTATTTTCTCAATTGTTTGATAACATCAGCTGGAAATTTTTTGAGGATAACTCCTTCTTCCTTGACCATCTTGTCAAGATAGATGCCGTTTTTAGCTTCTGATTCGCAAAGCATCCACATATTTGATGCGATGGTCGCATTTGTGACAATTTCCTGTAGATCTTTCGGTAACGCCTCATAAGCACTCTTGTTGACGAAAGACTCAAGCACCGTTCCCGGCTCGTGCCAACCTGGATAGTAGTAATATTTGGCAACCTTATAAAAACCCATTTTGTAGTCATTATAGGGACCAACCCACTCAGTCGCATCAATAACCCCGCGCTCAAGGTTGGTATAAAGTTCACCCCCTGGAGAGAGAACTGCAGTTCCCCCTGCTTTTGCTAAAACCTTACCGCCTAGTCCAGGAATCCGCATTTTCAAACCCTTGAAATCATCAAGGCTCTTGATTTCACGGTTGAACCAGCCCCCCATCTGCACCCCGGTATTCCCAGCTGGCAGTGGTTTCAGATTGAACTTGCCATAAACTTCATCCCAAAGTTCCATCCCCCCACCGGTATAGAGCCAGGCATTCATCCCCTGCGCATTCAACCCAAAAGGAACCGCAGCAAAAAACTGGGTAGCGGGAGCCTTACCAGCCCAGTAGTAAGCAGCGCCATGCCCCATCTGCACCATTCCCTGGCTAACCGCATCAAAGGCCTGAAGTGGTGGAACCAGCTCACCGCCACCATAAACCTGGATATTCAAACGACCGCCAGACATCACCTTAATCATCTCAGCCAGTTTATCAGCCCCTTCCCCTAGCAGTGGGAAATGAGGAGGCCAGGTGGTAACCATTTTCCAGTTATAGGTTTTTTCAGCTCGAACAATGGCTGGAGCGCCAATCGTTGTTGCCGTTGCAGCCACAGCAGTTGCTGCTGTCGCCTTTTTAAGGAAATCACGCCGATTGTTTTTTTCCATGTACGCCTCCCTGTGGGCAATTTAAACTGCTTTATGCAGCAGAACCAATAGTTTGAACGAGGATATAACTCCGTTTTATAAATGTCAAACCTTTGGAGCTTTCAATTAGTATTATTTGGAAATGGCAAATCAACGATAAAGGTTGCGCCTCCCCCCGGAGTTTCCTCAACCCAGGCATTGCCGCCAAAAATTCTGGCAATTTTTGCCACGGTAGCCAAACCGATTCCGGTTCCAGTAGACCCTTTACTACTACTGCCACGCTTAAATGGCTCAAATATTTCTTCCAGTTCAGCGGCGGCTATTCCTGGACCATGATCAACCACTTTATAGCGCACCCGATCAATAAACTTCTGACCAAAAATTTCAATATGCCGATTATGTTGTGCAGCATATTTCAAAGCATTACCCAGCAGGTTTCTAAATAGGTCGGTCAGCAATGATTCCGCTATTCTGACGTTTGGCAATTTATCAATCACCACTTTTGCCCGATGCTCAAGCACTTTATCGGCCAGCTCCAGCAAAACATCTTCCGCAATCGAGGTTGCATCAATCGCAGATTCAGGTGATTTTACTTGACCGACCCGTGAGAGTGACAGCAGATCTTCCAGCAGATCTTTCATTTTTTCTGCCGTTTTTTTAATCTCGGTAATACATTCATGGCCAATATCATCAAGCTGTTCACCATAACGCTCTTCAAGCAACTCGGCAAAACCGATCAACGGTGTTAGCGGAGAACGCAAGTCATGCGAGACCGTCGAAACAAAAGCATCGAGCTCGCGATTAGTCTGTTGTAACCGGCGTCGGTATTCTAATTGCTCGGTAATATCCCGACTGACACTAAGTTTGTGGGTTATTTTCTTTGCTGAAGGGTATGGTGAATGAAGAATTTCATATGTCCGACCAATTTTACTAAAAGTTTTTTCCTGACGAACTATTTCTCCCTGCAACACCTGCTGCAATGGGCAGTCATCACACACCTGATCATTTTCGTAAATGGCCTGATAACAGGGCTTGTCACCAATTTCACCGATCATATCCAACATAGCCTGGTTAGCAAAAAAGATATGGTAACTGCTATCACAGATATATGCAGGGTCAAGCATGCCATCAAGAACCGCCCAGAGAGCCTCTTTCTCCACTTCGAGATCCTGGGTACGCTCTTCTACTGCGGCACGGAGACCGGCCTCCAATTCTTTGAGACGGGAAATATCGACAAACGCTTCAACACCACCGATAATTTGATCCGCCTCATCACGAAGCAGATCGGCATTTTTTGTCAGGGTCATGGTGTGCCCATCTTTATGTTGAAACGAGCAGGTCAAACCAATCTCGGGTTTTGGGGTTGCGGTAGAAAAAAGACCACATTCCAGATGGCAAGGGTCACCATGCAGAACAGAACAATGCTGTCCAATGACTTCAGCTGCAGAATAGCCGGTAATCCTTGTTGCTTCAGCATTCCAATAGACAATTGTGTTATCGACATCGACCAGGAACAAACCGGTAGGAATTGTTTGCAGCAGAGTTTCAAGTGGGTATTGATCTAGCAGTTGATAGAGGCTTGAATTCATCAGGTCTCCCAAGGGAAAACTTTCTGAAACTAGTAACGCAACTATTTATACCATTTTGTTATGATTCAGGGAGTTTTTTATGACCACCAAGGAAATTAAGCTGCGCGGCCAACAACTGCGACATAAACGGCTTCCGCCCCACCTGCCAGCAACACTTGGCTGCAAGCGTCCACTGTTGCCCCTGTTGTCATGACGTCATCAATCAGCAGGATCGTAGCTCCGGCAACATCCCCCTGCAGTTTGAACGCTCCCTGAAGATTCTTTCCCCGCTCCTTAGCCGAAAGGCCTTGCTGTGATTCGGTTTCACGGGTCTTGAGCAATAGATTTTCAGGC
>JASFYS010000094.1:0-16573 GCA_045047095.1 Desulfuromusa sp.
AAGTCCTGCTGTTCGCAACGATGCGGAAAGAATTGCCAGAGAGAGTGGCGGTTCGGAGGGTATCAGGGCTGGGGGTTGAATCAGCAGAATATCAGTCATAAAAGTTCCACTACGGGTTCACCCTGACGACAGGCAACCCCTCATCCAACCAACCAAAAATTCCATCGGCAACATTATAGATATCTTCACGGGACGTCACTTCAATAAGATATTCGCAAACCACACTGGTTCGCCGTCCAGTTCGTCAAATAAGCACCAGCGGACAGTCAGCGGGAATGAGTCCATTGAGTTGCTGCAACCATTTCTCGGGGTGACTTTGTCCCTGCGCATCAAAAAATGTCAGTAACTTACTTTCTGCAACAATCCCGGTTAAATGCCATTCTTCCGGACGGCGGACATCAACAATTGCTGCCCCATGGTACAAAAGATCAGGGACATCGGCACTTTTTACCTGTTTATATTTTCTTCGCATCGTATTTTCCGTAAAAATTTGATAGGTTAAGAGTAATGCTATTTTAGAAGGTCACTCTCAACAAGTAAATGCAATCGGCACAAAATAAGCTATAATCTATATAGCTGAAAAGCGGTTAAGGTTTTTCTGTTTATCAAC
Source organism: Desulfuromusa sp. (assembly GCA_045047095.1). Taxonomy (GTDB): domain Bacteria; phylum Desulfobacterota; class Desulfuromonadia; order Desulfuromonadales; family Geopsychrobacteraceae; genus Desulfuromusa. Next base: position 611 of record JASFYS010000094.1, read on the forward strand.
TCTTTTCCCGATAGGGGTACGACTATGCTGCCATTTTATAAAAAAATTCTTGTAACCTCCGACTTGACTCCCAACTCAGAATTTGCATTTAAACACGCTGTCATGCTGGGTCGCCGCAACGATGCAAAAATTTACTTACTCCATGTTCTCCCTCAGGTCGATTCGTCCATGCGTGGTTATATCTCTTCGATATTGGGAGAAAATAACTTGGAAGAACTTGAAAAAAATAACATGCAGAAAGCCAAGGATGATTTGAAACAGGAGCTGGATGCCTTTGCAAAACGGGAGCTGGCAAATTTCCCTGAAGATTTGGCTCGGTTTGCCGGGACAGAAGTCGAAATTGGTCATCCAGTCATCAAGATTCTTGAAACCGCTGCCCGTTTGGATGTTGACCTGATTGTTATGGGAACCCATGGTAAAGGGATGATTGAACAAGCTTTTCTAGGAAGCGTCGCCGAAAAGGTGTTGAAAAAATCTACCCGACCGGTATTTGTTATCCCCCTGCCTAAAAAATAGTTTGGATCTTAAGAAAGGGCGTAGCAATAAATTGCACGCCCTTTCTTAAACTATTCAACCCAAAAATTATGGAGCCAAGGCTTCAGATTGAAAATTAAAACTGTAAAGATCGTAAGAACCATCTCGACCAAGCAGACTGATTGTTATCTTTGCATCACCTGTTGAATATAGAGCCTCTACCTCGTAAGTGATAAGCAGATGATTTGCAAGCTGGACATCATCAAGCGTCGATTTATTCTTAAAACTCAATTTCCCAATACTCTGAAGCGACCCTATTTTAGCTAGCGCCCCCATAAGTCCTTCCAACTCTTCTGCGGTCACTGTTCTGAGCACCTCCGGAGCCATATACTGTTTCACTATATCTGGATTCCATGTCGATAGTTCAGGCAGAACTTTCTGAATATACGGAACTGCCGTATCATCATACTGAGCAGCAAGATAGGCCCAGTAGCCAAAATAGGCAGAAAATCCAGTTACAAAGACGAACACGACATAAATAATAAATTTTTTCACCAACAAACCTTTTCAAAAGAGGGTTCAGCACTGTTTCCGCAAGGACACTAACTGATTAAAATGGTTATAGCAAGAAATCCCAGTCCCATATTGTTCTCCATCTATAAATTATTGCTATGAATCACCGCTATCATCTCAATAATTGGATCCCCTGCTAAAGCAACCCGACCCGGGCGTTAAAATCATTGATCAACGCGTCAATTGAGCCAAAATAATTGTCATTGTCTTGCGATTGAACGTTGCACTCACATTGATATTTTATCTGCAGAGACAACTCAAATAATGCTAGGATTACTGTTTGTGAAAGGAGTGATTATGTTTTTTGATTCAACCCTGTTCGGCAGTTATGAATTGATGATTTTTCTCAAACTGCTACTGGCAACCCTGGCGGGCGGGATCATCGGCTATGAACGGGAGAAGCATGGCCGTCCTGCTGGTTTACGCACCCACCTTCTCGTTTGTGCAGGATCCTGCCTGATGATGATTATCTCTGAAGCATTTTTTCTCAAGTATGGAAACCTTCCCGGCACTGGTGTTCTTCGCCTTGACCCGGGACGAGCCGCTGCACAAATTATCACCGGAATCGGCTTTCTTGGAGCAGGAGTCATTATAAAAGAGGGCTTCATTGTTCGCGGGCTAACCACTGCCGCCTGCTTGTGGATGGTCGCTGGCATCGGTATGGCATTTGGGATGGGGATGGTGACTGCCGGGATTATCGGCACTGTTGTCGCCTTATTTTCCCTGATTGCTCTCAAGAAACTAGAGCCCAGAATCAAAAAAGATCGCTATCTGCATCTGAATGTTACAGCAACGGCCGAACCCGATATTTATCCACAACTGGAAGATATTTTTTCAGCCAGGGCGCTGCGTCTTTCAAATGTAGAAACGGATCTGAATCTCAAGGAGAATACGGTTGTTTATCGGTTTGTTATCACTCGACACAAAGAAAGAATCGGTCGGGAGCTGAGCAAAATCATTTCCGGTATGGAAGGGGTACAAAAAATTCACTTCAAATAACCTTGCCCTGGTCGTTTGCACTACTGCCGTGCCAGGCGCAGATTGGCAATGTGAGTCTCAAAGTTGGACCGGAACGGATTAATATCCAAGCCACCCCGGCGGGTATAACGCGCATAAACAGTCAATTTTTCCGGCTGGCAATAACGCATCAGATCGACAAAAATCCGTTCGACACATTGTTCGTGAAATTCATTATGCTGACGAAATGAAATCAGGTAGCGTAACAACGCTTCGGGGTCAATCTTATGCCCGCGATAACGGATCAGCACACTCCCCCAATCCGGTTGATTAGTGACCAGACAATTACTCTTCAGCAGATGACTATGCAGCTCCTCTTCAACCTGGTGTTGTGGGTCGGTCGAATTTTCGAGCAAGGAGGGATCAAGGGAGTAGTTGCTCACATCAATATCCAGCCCATCAATACACCGTCCCGGAAAATACTGGAGCTGTTCGGTAACAAACTGATCACTGTCAAGCAAGCGAACTCGAACCTTAGCTCCAGCAGCCCTAGATAAATCCGCAACCAGCAGATCTTCAATCTGTTCAAAGTCAGCAAAACAGGTCTGATTAAATGAATTCAGGTAGAGCTTGAGTGATTTTGATTCAATCAGGTTTGGTGATTCACAGGGGATATGAAATTCTCCCATAGCAATAATCGGCTTCCCTTTCAGGTTAAGCCAGGAGAGCTCAAAAGCATTCCAGATATCATAGCCAGAAAAAGGGAGTGTTTCAGTCACCCCAATGACATCCCGCTTGATCTGACGTGGGAAGGGGCAGAGCAGTTGCGCATCGTACTCGGTTTTATAGATTGTGGCTTTACCCAAGGGTAAAAGTGCTTCAAAATCTGACATAGACACCTTTTAAAAGTTACAGTTAGCGCAAAAAATATTACCACTTTTGGTTGATTACTGCTATCATCCCCAGCTAAATCTGGTCAGGTTAGCTCATCTAACCAGTCAAATCATAAGTATTTTTTATTTACCCGTCAACATGGAGATCATTATGAAAGTCGGATTAGTTGGTTGGCGTGGCATGGTTGGTTCCGTGCTGATGCAACGAATGCTTGAAGAAAAGGATCTGGCTGAAGTCACGCCGGTTTTCTTCTCAACCTCACAAGCAGGGCAAGCTGCTCCTGATTTTGGTCAAGGGACAGGAAGCCTGGAAGATGCAAAAGATATTTCCAAACTCGCTGATCAGGATATCATTATTACCTGTCAAGGGGGAGATTATACCAAAGAGATCCATCCCAAACTCCGTGCAAATGGCTGGAATGGTTACTGGATCGATGCCGCTTCGACACTGCGGATGGACTCTAATGCCGTTATCATTCTTGATCCCATCAATCGTGACGTTATTGATGCTGCTTTAAAAAATGGCTGTAAAGATTTCATTGGTGGCAATTGCACCGTGAGTTTAATGCTGATGGCCATTGGCGGTTTATTTAATGCGGGGCTGGTTGAATGGGTCAGTTCTATGACCTATCAAGCTGCTTCCGGCGCCGGAGCCCCGAATATGCGTGAATTACTGGCGCAGATGGGAACTTTGAAAGATTGTGTTGCTGATGAGTTGCAAAGCCCCGGCTCGGCAATATTGGATATCGACCGCAAAGTCACTGCAATGTTGCGTAGCAATGAATTTCCGACTGCTGAATTCGGCTTTCCTCTTGCGGGTAGCGTTCTTCCCTGGATTGATCGTGAAGTGGAAGACGGCCAAAGCCGTGAGGAGTGGAAAGGGATCGCTGAAACCAATAAAATTCTTGGCAATCAAACCCCAACTCCAATCGATGGGATCTGTGTCCGCATTGGTTCCATGCGCTGTCACAGTCAGGCACTGACGATTAAACTGAAGCAGGATCTCCCAATTGAGGAGATTGAAACATTGATCAGCGAAAGCAATCAATGGGTGCAACTGGTTCCCAACAATAAAGCAGAAACGCTGGAACAACTGACCCCAGCAGCTGTTTCTGGAACCCTCGGGGTTCCTGTGGGTCGAGTGCGTAAAATGCACATGGGTCCGGAGTACCTCTCTGTTTTTACCTGTGGTGATCAACTTCTTTGGGGTGCGGCTGAACCGCTTCGACGCATGTTGCGAATTCTGGCAGAGCAATAAATCCAAACCACACATTAAAACAGCGCCCCTGATTTCAAGTCGGGGGCGCTGAAAAAATCACTTTTATTAAACTTTTTGCTGCGAAGGGTCGAAATAAGAAGAAAACCAGAGGACACGCCACAATATGACAAAAGATGTTATCAAACTGCTAGCGCTGTTAGTTGTTGTCGCTGCCATCATCCTCGGACTCTATGTCCTGGGAAAATCGGTCGATAACAAAAGCAAATACCAACATCCTATCACCAAACCGGGAGCACACTGGTAAGAACTATCCTCCGAGGATCAATCCAGTTTAGTAAGTTTCTTCAATCTCCGGAAGATCCAACCCAAAGGCCTTGTGCAACACCCGCACTGCCAGCTCGGTATATTTTGCATCAATCACACAGGAAACCTTGATCTCACTGGTTGAAATCATCTGAATGTTGATCCCATCAGCTGACAAAGCCTCAAACATGGTACTGGCAACACCGGCATGAGAACGCATGCCAACACCGATAATAGATACCTTAGAAATATCCATATCAGAACTGATACCACGGGCATTGATTTTTTTTGCCACGCCTTCGACAATCTCAACCGCTTTTTTACAGTCCCCTCTAGGAACCGTAAAAGTCATGTCGGTTGAACCCTGGTGTGAAATATTCTGAATAATCATATCCACAGTGATATTATTTTCACTCAGTGGAGTAAATATCTGTGCAGAAACACCCGGTTGATCCGGTACACCAAAAATACTGATTTTTGCTTCATCCTTATTATATGCCACACCTGAAACCAGTACAGCTTCCATCTCCTGATCCTCCTTCATTACCAGCGTACCCTGTCCATCATGAAAACTGGAACGTACGTGAATGACAACGTTATATTTTTTAGCGAATTCAACACTGCGTATTTGTAGAACTTTCGCCCCTAGAGATGCCATTTCCAGCATTTCATCGTAGGATATTTTTTCAATCTTTTGTGCTTCGGGAACCATCCTCGGGTCAGTGGTGTAAACCCCGTCGACGTCGGTATATATTTCACAAACATCAGCTTTTAACGCAGCTGCAACAGCAACGGCTGAGGTATCAGAACCACCGCGACCGAGAGTGGTAATATTCCCCTCGCCATCGGTTCCCTGAAACCCGGCAACAATAATAATTGTTCCCTGTTTCAAATCCTCGCGAATATTTTCATCGGCAATACTCTGGATACGTGCTCTGGCATGAGCCTTATCGGTAATCATAGGAATCTGTGAGCCAAGATAACTACGAGCATTGTAACCCATCGACTGCAGGCACATCGACAACAATGCAATCGTCACCTGCTCACCGGTCGAGACCAGAACATCGTATTCACGTTCGCTCGGGGATTCTGTAATTTCTGCTGCCAGAGCCACCAGACGATTTGTTTCACCCGACATTGCCGAGACAATAACAACAACGTCGTTACCGTCATCAAAGGTTTTGGCAACCCGGCTGGCAACATTGCGGATCCGTTCCACAGAACCCACTGAGGTGCCACCATATTTTTGCACTACCAGAGCCATAACAGTCCTCTTCCTCCTGATAAGAAAAAACCGACAGAATGAATTGTTTGCGTCAGCTTTTGTAAATAGCAAAATCTCAAGAATGTACTTTAGTATCAGAAAACTCACAAACGGTCAAAATCTTTTTCCAGATAAGAGCCCTTCAGATATAAGTTGAGCCGATTGCAGCAGCAATCGGCTCAACTCTATGCTTAAACCAAGATTCTAAATGTAACCAGAATGAGCTTAATTATTTCTCCGTTCGGTTCCCCTAAAATCAGCATCTTTCACACGCCGCATCGGATCAATACCAACCTGAACCCACCCACTGGAACGCTCAAACTTATCAATTTGCTTCGAACCTATCAGGGTGCCAAGTAGAGCGGGACTGATATGATCTTTAACGCCATTTTTGTAAACAACATTGATTTGCATCTTCTGCCTGAAGTACCCCATTATTTGACCTCCCTTCTGACAACCTATCCCTGTTCAGGATAACCGAACTACGTACAAATAGCAACCAACAATAGAATATTTCTTTCTATTTATTAACAACTTAGAACGATAATGATATTTCACTCTTTTTGGTTTTAAGAAAAAAGTCCTTGTTGAGAAGATATAAGTTCTGAAGCAATAGCAGACATAACCCGTTCAACAATCAAGAGATGGGTTGTTTTTATATCTTCCAGTTCAAACAGGTCAGAGAAGTCGATGGGGGCACCAAAACAGATACGTCCCTGCTGCCCGAGTTTTAAAAATCTCCAGCGATTAATTCCGGACAACGCTGTCGGGATCACCACCGGATGATGTTCATAAATTAATTTGCCAACACCACGATTGCCTGATCCGAGCTTTCCATCTTTATGTCGGGTTCCTTCGGGAAAGAGCATAACTTTTTGGGTTTGCAGTAAGGCTCCTAAATGTCTTCCTGCCCGGATATCGCGACCCCGTTTAACCGGAAAAGCTCCCAATGAACGATAAATTGCTCCAACCAGAGGATTATGGAACAGTTCCTCTTTTGCCGGAGCCCAGATCATCTGCCAAGGATGGGTTTTGCTGACTGCCGCTGGGATAAAAACTGTATCGAAAGCGGAGATATGGTTTGCCGCGAGAAGCACTCCACCGCTGGCAGGAATATTTTCCGCACCAACAACTAGAAATCGATTCAGAGAACTTGCGTAAAAACGGATCACAGCAGAGCTGATGGTCACCCACAAACGCCGGAAAAAAGAAACTTTCAAGCTTGTTCTCCCCAATAATTGCAACTTCACCAAAATATGATGCACTCGCAAAAAAGAATAAGATGGCTAAGCAAAAATTTCGTCCTACAAGGCGTAGTGGTTTTTCAGGGGCAAAGGCCTACATATAGTAGGTCGAGGTTCTGAAAAACCGCTGCAACACCGGAGGTCGGACTTTTTGCGACGCCATCAAAATATAAATAGTTACAAGATAAAATCCTTGCAGCCGCTATTAACATCGCTCATTATATCTAATCTTGTTTCACTCTACCATGAATTTACGCATTTTTGCTGAAAAGGGTATTGATTATGGGTTGGCTATCAGGAGTTATTGGCGGGGGACTGGGCGCGATGATCGCCGGGCCATTCGGTGCAGTTATGGGAGCTGCAATCGGCGCCAGCATGGGAAATTCCCAAAAGCTTCCGCAAGGCCGAGGTAGCTTTAACCTGTCGCAGCAACGGCAAGCGATCTTTTTTACGGCTGCTTTTTCTATGGTTGGAAAATTAGCTAAAGCTGATGGACGGGTCTGTCCCGATGAAATTGCAGCCATCGAAAAGATAGCTAGAGAAGCTCTGGGATTGGACAAACAAACCCGTGCCTATGCCATTAATGTTTTCTCTCAGGCAAAAGACCGGCCTGAATCTTTTGCCGACTATGCTCGGCAGTTTGGCGACTTGTTTGCGCAAGATCAGCAACTCTGTAACTTTATGATGAGTTTTCTGTTTGAAGTCGCCATGGCGGATGGGGAACTCCACCCCCAGGAAGAAAATATGTTACTGGAGGCAAAAACAGCCTTCCGGCTGCCAGAAAGTATCTATCAATCCTTGCGCAGTCGTTATGTCGGCCTGCATTCTACCAGTGTCAGTCTGAGCAAGCATTACGAAAACCTTGGGGTTTCCAGCACTGCAACTGCAGCAGAAATCAAAAAAGCCTACCGTCAGAAAGCCACTGAATTTCACCCGGATAAAATAGAGGGAAAAGGGTTACCACCAGAATTCATCAAATTTGCCAACGACCAGTTGGCAGAGATCAACGAATCCTATGATACGATCATGGCCGCCAAAAAATAGCCGGGAGTTCCTATGTCTGAACTGACTCAACTTACCGCCTGGAAAAATCTTCAGGCACATTACCAGAACATTGAAGCACTCCACATGCGTGATCTGTTTGCTGAAGATCCACAGCGGTTCGAAAAATTTTCCCTGAAATTTAACACCATTCTCTTTGATTTTTCAAAACATCGCATCACTGCTACCACTCTGAGATTGTTGCTTGAACTGGCTAAACAGGCTGAGGTACAGAAAAAAATTGACGGCATGTTTGCCGGAGAGAGAATCAATATCACCGAACAGCGTCCGGTGCTCCACGTTGCTCTGCGCAACCGCAGCAACCGTTCAATTCTGGTTGATGGTCAGGATGTCATGCCGCAAGTCAATGCTGTCCTTGATAAAATGCGTAATTTCTGTAAACAGATCCGTGATGGTCACTGGCTAGGTGCCACCGAAATGCCGATCACCGACATCGTCAATATCGGTATCGGTGGATCCGATCTCGGTCCGTTGATGGTCACCGAAGCATTAAAACCTTACGGTCATAAAAGGCTTAACGTTCACTTTGTTTCCAATGTCGACGCAACCCATTTGACAGAAACCTTGCGCCAGCTGCAACCTGAGACCACCCTGTTTCTGATCGCATCAAAAACATTTACGACGCAGGAAACCATGACCAATGCCCATTCCGCCAGACAATGGTTGTTGCAGCAGCTCAAGAATAAAGCTGCGGTCGCCCGGCACTTTGTTGCTATCTCGACAAATCGGGAGAAAGTCATCGACTTTGGAATTGATCCGGACAACATGTTCGAATTCTGGGATTGGGTTGGGGGACGCTATTCCCTCTGGTCTGCTATCGGACTGTCGATTGCCCTCACTATCGGTATGGATAACTTTGAAGAATTGTTAGCCGGGGCGCACCAGGTAGATGAACATTTCCGCACCACACCTTTTGCCAAAAACATCCCTGTTTTAATGGCTCTTCTCGGCATCTGGTACAACAATTTTTTTGCTGCCGATTCGCATGTCATTCTCCCCTATGACCAATATATGCACCGCTTTCCTGCTTACTTTCAACAGGGCGATATGGAAAGCAACGGTAAGGGGGTTTCTCTCACTGGTAAACACGTCGATTATTCCACGGGACCGATCATCTGGGGGGAACCCGGCACCAACGGTCAACATGCTTTTTATCAACTCCTGCATCAGGGAACCAAACTGGTTCCTGCCGATTTTCTTGCTCCGATTGAGAGTCAGAACCCATTGGGGGAGCATCATCAGATATTATTATCCAACTTTTTTGCCCAATCTGAAGCACTTATGAAGGGCAAAACTGCAACCGAAGCACGTAGGGAATTGGAAGCTGAAGGGCTCAGTCAGGAGAGGATTGAACAGCTTCTGCCGCATAAGGTTTTCCCTGGCAATCGCCCCAGCAGTTCTTTTCTTTTCGATAAATTAACACCACGAACCCTTGGTTCCCTGATTGCTCTCTACGAGCACAAAATCTTCACTCAGGGGGCTATCTGGGACATCAATCCCTTTGACCAATGGGGCGTTGAACTGGGCAAACAACTCGCTCAAAAAATTCTCCCTGAATTACAGCAGGATCAAGCAGTGATCAGCCATGATTGCTCGACAAATAATTTAATTAAGCACTATCAAAATCATCTATTTAAAAAATAGATATAAACACCTGATCACATTGATTTTCCGCATACACTCCGATAAAGTATAGATACGATCGATAAACCACTGCAGAAAGGAGTTTGCATGAGTGAAGATCAAGGGGCAGGCTGTGTCAGGCCAACTGCAGCTGCGGCTGTCGTAGCGGGTGGAGAGCCCGATGCTCAGGAAAACATTTCATCGACTGCTATCAAAAAGGAGCAAGCCATGGTTCAGGTTGGACAAAAAGCACCGGATTTTACCGCTCCCGGTTATCACAAAGGGGCCTTTGTTAACGATGTAAAACTATCCGATCACTTGGGAAAATGGGTGGTTCTCTGTTTTTATCCCGGTGATTTCACCTTTGTCTGATCAACCGAGCTCTCGGCAGTTGCCGAGAAATACCCCAAATTTCAAGAGCTAGGCGTTGAATTACTTTCAGTCAGTATCGACAGTATGTTCACCCATAAAATCTGGAACGATCAGGAGCTCTCAAAAATGGTCGATGGTGGAGTTCCGTTCCCGATGCTATCAGATGCTGGTGGTGACATAGGCAAACTCTACGGCGTATTTGATGAGGCTGCCAAAGTTGAAAATCGGGGCCGCTTTATTATTGACCCTGATGGCGTCATCCAGGGCTATGAAGTATTGACCCCTCCAGTAGGTCGGAATGTCAATGAAACCCTACGTCAACTTCAAGCCTTCCAGCTGGTTCGTAACACCAAGGGTGCCGAAGCGACACCTTCCGGATGGAAACCAGGAAAAACCACCCTGAAACCGGGGATTGATCTGGTTGGCAAGGTCTGGGAAGCATGGAAAGTCAGTGAAGCTGACGAATAATAACAGTCTGATTATTGAGTCCGTTAAAAAGCCCTGATTCCCTTAGATTCAGGGCTTTTTCAATTCAAAAATATCTTTTATGCGGAGAAATGTGTATTATAGCCGAACACATCAACACAAACCTCCTCAAAATGACCAGCATCCTTCAAGCCATACGGAGATGACATTCTTGCATTGAAGGCATCTGATCGTTGAGGATGACATATCAATTGTCAAGCCAGCCCTGTAGATTCCGGCACTCTCCCTGGTTTTTATTGGCCATATCTTGGCTAACCCCAAACAAGGGAGTAGCACTATGCAAAGCACCACACTTTCAATCGGTGACCCCATTGAAGGCCGCTGCACTAAATGCCGCAAAAATACCGACCACATCATCATCACTCTGGTTGAAGAGAAGCCCGGAAAAGTAGAATGCCAGACCTGCTCTCGTCAGCATAAATACCGGCTACCCACGATGCCAAAAAAGCCTGCTGTTCGGAAAACCGCTAAGCCCAAAGACGCCGAGCGCAAAGAGTGGGAATCTCTGCAGCAAGAGATGGACAGTTCAAAAGCAAAAACCTATTCGATGACCGATACCTACAAACTCAAATCCATGGTTAGCCACCCTGTTTTTGGCCTTGGTTTTGTGCAACGCATCATTGGCGCACAAAAGGTTGAGGTTCTTTTTGAGGACGGCAAAAAAATAATGCGCTGTCAATAACCCCTCCCGAACCGTTGCGTGGTTCCCTTTCATGGGGCTTAGCAGAAACCAGAGAAAAAGAGATGAAATGAAAATTTGTGACCTGTGTGAAGATCAATCAAAGAAATCGCGGAATGGCAAGCCGCATGAACATTTAATAAAAATGGGGGAGTTGCGTATTTTTAAAGGGCAAAAACCCCGAGGCTTCGAAGAACAAGATTACCAGTGCCTGACATGCCAAGCAAAATTCACCCATAGTACCGATAGTAACGATCTGGCATGGACTCTCTGGCGCGGGTAATTGGATCGCAGTTCTGCACGGGATTGAGACACAAAGAGAGCAAATGAATCAATGGTGGCCGCTCATAACTCTTGCAGCCACGCTTCAAATCGCTCTCTTGCCCCTTTAGACAAGATCCGGCCGAAGGTTTCCCGGTCGTAAATATATAAGCAATGTCGGATTGAGGTGTAGGGACTGAAGCTGTTTTCAGGATTTTTCACCAAGAATTGTTCGCGATAATCTCTGACCGTTTTAAAATTCTCGATCAAGCTTTTGTGCAGATCTGCCCTTTTAAAATCACCATTTTGTTTCAGGATGTCTTGGACAAAATTGTCAACTTTGTAATCTTCAAACTCGAAATCCCTAAAAAAATGGCCTGCGACGCGCAAGAAGTTGAAGGCATTCACAGTTTTTCCGCTGGCTGTCAGCAAAGTTTCACCACTGATGTCTCTGCTATCGGACAGTGAATCGCTGATTGGATCGACTGTCGCCTGCTGCAATAATTCCATTGTCGCGTTGCGGATTTCTTTGAATTCTCGATCGGCCAGTTCAAACAGGGCGGAAAGAACATTGATCCTGCGCTTGAGGTTATTGGGGATCGACTTTTTATATTTGATTTTGTGATCCAGGACACTCCAGGCATCCTGGATTAAAGATCTTATCTGCACCTCGAAAGAAAACTTCTGGTATTTCAACGAGGAATCCCCCTCCTCAACGGGGACAAGATCCATGTGCAGCCCCTTGTAACCAAACAAATCCTCAGTACTCTCAACTGCCGCGATTTTGTCGGTAACATCAATAATCTTGAAGTGACTCTTCAATACCTCGGAGACCACGGTAATCTGGTCTTCATAGAGGCAGACGATGCGAATACCGATCAGGTCAGAAAGATAGTCTTTGATCCGGTAGGGCTGTTCATCTGTTTCGAGTTTGCCCTGGTATTTGCGTTGAAATTTTTTGATGCACTCTTCTTTATCCTTGACCCGACCCTCAATTTTCGTCACCTCACCCACATCAGACGTTTCTATCAGTGTCTTGATGGCACTGATATAGGCATTTTTGGTTTTCTCAATAAGGGGCAAATTATTATCGTAAAATTTTCTAAAAATGCGTTTTTCAAGTTCAAAATCCAGAGAGGGCAACGTTAACTCCTTAGTCGCTTATTCAGCAGCTATGCTTGCTGGTCGATAAAGATTGATGGCATTTTCATAAAAAACTTTTTGCGCCAGACTTTCACCCAGAGTTTCAATCACCATAAAGTAGTCATTGTCTGAATAGGGTCGTGGTGCTCTTGTTGATGGTAAATCAGTACCAAATATAATGGCATCTGGATTTATTTCAACAATTCTCCGGAGTGCTTTGTTCACAGCAAAATCCACCCGGCCAAAACCCGTCGCTTTGACAAAGACCCCTTTTTCAACAAGCGAACATAAATTGGAAAAGCCCGCGGAAGAGAGACCAAGATGGTCAATACAAACAGCAGGAAGACCGATCAAAGTGCGCTGTAATTGCGGCAAATCCTTTGCATCCACATAGAGTTCGGTATGCCAACCAACAACCTCATGAACCCGGCTGGCAAATCGTTCCAGCCTTTCTACCCTCTCTGACCCACCACGTTTTAAATTAAAGCGTACCGCCCGCACCCCTGCGTTGTCCAAACTGATGAGTTCTTGATCTGAAACAGTGGCTGGAAGTTGTGTAACTCCAACAAAAGCAGGACCCAGTTTGGCAAGTGCAGACAAAAGATAGCTTTGATCAAACGCCTGAAAAGAACCCGAAACAACCGCACCACCTGCAATTTGGTAGGTTTCTGTTCGTTTCAGGTAGTCGCTGACAGTAAATTCAGCCGGGAGATAACCCCGATTTTCAACTAGAGGAAAACGTTTATCGATAACGTGAAAATGGCTGTCAAAAACTTTGTGCTGATTCAGCTTTGTCATAAAAACCATCCGAATTGGTAAAAATCCCCCCTCCGCACCGTCAATTTACCACTGTTTTCTAGATGGTTCCATCATTTTCCCTGACAGTTATTATTGTTCAGAGTCGACCTGACTGAGCCACTCATATGTCACAATAGTAGCCGGATCGCAATGGCAGCACCCTTTTTGGCAACCAAGAGAATCATCATGTTTTTTCACCTTACCTTTGTTGATCCAGAGATCGACCATCGGCACAATCGTGCCAGTTTGTGTCCGAAAATGGGTTGCAATATCTTGGAGCGTCGCCAATTTTCGTTCGATAAGATATTTTTTTATATCAATGGGTGTCAATGTTGTTCTCCTCTTCTCAACACGGTTGAACCAACCCCTTTGGGTTCTTTTTTACCAATACGGCTCATAATAAAAACGATGGCAGCAAAAATACACAATAGGGAAAATATCCATGCCATTGAGCTTGCAACGTGTTGACCAATGGTCGCCGTCTGATAAAAAATAACAGCGGCAAAATAGGCGATAAATGTTGTCCAGAAACCGGAAAAAAGTGTCCAGTTTAAATTGGTTTCTCGATAGACAGCAGCAATTGCTGCGCTGCAGGGGAAATAAAGCAAAATAAACAACAGATAGGCAAAAGCCGCTACCTTGGAGCCAAACAGGGTCACCATAGATCCGAAAGTACCAACACTGACTCCCTGCTCTTCTGCTGCAGATGAGGTATCACTGACATCCCCAACCGACAGGCCAAGGGGATCAGCAAGGGTTCCGACAACGCCTGCAAGATTATCAGGAATAGTTGCAAACGAATCACCAATAGCACCCCAGAAGTTATACTCTTCTTCCTCAGTGTCTCCTACTGCGGGAGCATCCATGCTCCTGTATAACGAATCAAGCGTTCCGACAACTGCTTCTTTAGCAAAGATACCGGTAAAAACTCCTACCGTGGCGGGCCAGTTTTCTTCGGTCACGCCAAACGGTTCAAGAACCGGAGTGATCGATTTACTGATTGATGAGAGCACCGAATTTTCACTGTCGTCATTGCCAAATGTTCCGTCGAGGCCCATCGAATTAAGAAAGGAAAGGACAACAATAACCGGTATCAGCACCTGCCCAGCTTTGAACAGGAAGGCTTTCAATCGATCAAAAGCACTTAAAACTACAGCCTTGATAGTGGGGATATGATAAGGGGGGAGTTCCATGACAAAGGGGGTTATCTCCCCTTTAAGAACTGTACTCTTCAGTAGAATCCCGGTAATAACGGCAAAAGCAATCCCGATAAGATAGAGCAAAAACACCAGATTCTGTCCACCGACTGGAAAGAATGCTGCGGCAAAAAGAGCATAAACCGGCAATCTCGCTCCACACGACATAAAAGGGTTCATCATGATGGTCAAAGTTCGATCACGCTCATTTTCCAATGTTCTGGTCGCCATAATTGCCGGGACATTGCAGCCAAAACCAACCAGCATCGGGATAAACGACTTACCCGGCAGCCCGACCACGCGCATAAAACGATCCATAACAAAGGCGGCCCTTGCCATATAACCTGAATCTTCCAGCAGAGAAAGGAACAAAAACATAAATCCAATCGGGGGAATAAATGTCGCCATGGTCTGGATTCCACCACCAATTCCACCTGCCAGAATCGTGACCAGCCACGTGGGAGCGTGCATCCCTTCAAGCAGTCGCCCGAAACCATCAACAAAAATTGTTCCAGCAAAACCATCAAAGAAATCAATAAAGGCACCGCCCAGGTTGATTGTGAACATGAACATCAGGTACATGGTCAGTAAAAAGATAGGAATGCCCCAGAAACGGCTCAGGACAATACCGTCCAATTTTTCTGAAACCGAGTCTCGTACTTGGTTTTTTTTCGTGACGGCAGCTTTCGTTACCGAGTTAATGAAATCGTAGCGGGAAGAGGCAATCAGAATATCGGTATCATCATCAAGATCGGCTTCGATGCCCTTTTGTAATTGGTGCCGTTTTTCACGTGCCTTTTTGCTGGCAACCGAATCGGCCATCTCATCATCTTCAAGGAGCTTAAGCGACAACCATTCGGCACGGTATCCATTTATCTGAGCCACTTCCTGAACAAGCGGCACCAATTCGGCTATCGCTGTATTGATACTGTCCGGATAGGTAATTGCAGTTGCAGTTTTTTTCTTCTCTGGTGCAACTTGAGCGATCATCTCTTTGAGTTGTAACAGCCCCTGATTCTTTTTAACCACCATCGGGATAACCGGACATCCCAACTCCTTAGAAAGAGCGTTAACGTCAATCTTCACCTTTTGCTCTTCGGCCAGATCCATCATGTTGAGGGCAATGACAACCGGAACCTGCATTTCCAGTAAATGGGTTGTCAGGTAAAGGTTTCTTTCCAGGTTGGAAGCATCAACAATATTTATGATGAGGTGAGCTTCACCAGAAAGAACATAGTCCCGCGTCACCGCCTCATCAACCGAAGCAGCAGAAAGAGAATAAATTCCCGGAGTATCCACAACTTCCACGGTGTCCCCAGCATGTTTATATGACCCAGTCTTACGATCAACCGTAACTCCCGGCCAGTTACCCACTCGCTGTTTGGCGCCAGTCAATGCGTTAAACAGTGTCGTCTT
>JASFYS010000095.1:0-33899 GCA_045047095.1 Desulfuromusa sp.
ACAAGGCGTAGTGGTTTTTCAGGGGCGAAGGCCTACATATAGTAGGTCGAGGTCCTGAAAAACCGCTGCAACACCGGAGGTCGGACTTTTTGCGACGCCTTAGCAACTGGTTGTTGAATATGACGACTTTTATCGGGGAGGCATTTTGCCTCCCTTTTTATTTAATCCGCTGTTATTATCCAAGTTATGAAAGAACGCCTTGATAAGTTATTGGTACTAAGGGGACTGGTTGTCTCGCGTGAACGCGCCAGAGCTCTAATTCTTGCCGGAAAAGTCATTGTTGATGAACACCGTGTTGATAAAGCTGGGGCACAGGTTTCAGTCGATGTTGATCTACGTTTGAAAGGTGATGATATCCCTTATGTTTCCCGTGGAGGATTAAAACTGGAAAAGGCGCTCAACGAATTTGCAATTGTCGTTAAAGACAAGATAGCGATTGATGTTGGTGCTTCGACAGGGGGGTTTAGTGATTGTTTACTTCAGCATGGAACCAGGAAGGTTTATGCTGTTGACGTGGGATATGGACAGCTAGCCTGGAGTCTTCGAGAAGATCCACGCATTGTGAATTTGGAACGGTGCAATATCAGGTATCTTCAGTCCACCCAGCTGGATGATGTTCCGGCTTTAGCTGTTATTGATGCCTCTTTTATTTCATTGTCAAAAATCTTACCCAATACCCTGGATCTGTTGACTGCTGACGCTGAAATTATTGCTTTGATAAAACCTCAATTTGAAGTGGGAAAAGGGCAAGTGGGAAAGGGGGGGGTGGTGAAAGACCAGCGTCAACATGATTTAGTTGTTGAGAGTATCTGTACTCTTTCAAGAAATTTAAATTGTGATGTTCTTGGCATCACAGAAAGTCCAATTTTAGGGCCAAAAGGTAATCGCGAATTTCTTATTTACCTCAAAAAAATTATATAAGTGTATATTGGACTGGCTTTGACCCGTTTTTCAATTAGATATCAATTTGAATCTTTGTTATTATTTTTTTGTGACAAAAATTTAAACCAAGGAGAAAATGATGGATTCTGATTGTCTGTTTTGTAAAATTATTGCCGGGGATATCCCGGCGACAATCCGTTATGAGGATTCGCAGCTTGTGGTTTTTGAGGACATAGATTCTCAGGCACCGCACCATCTTTTAATTGTTCCTAAAAAACATATACGAACCACTCTTGATTTGACTCCTGCCGATAATCAATTAGTCGGGCATATTTATCAAATTGCAGGAGATGTTGCGCGTGATTTGGGTTTTGCCGAAGAGGGTTTCAGGGTCGTCAATAATTGTAATGATGCTGGTGGCCAAACGGTCTGGCATCTCCATTTCCATCTTCTTGGTGGACGTAATATGACCTGGCCTCCAGGATAGGTCATTTTGTAAGAAGGTTTTATGCCGGAATTTGATAGTCGAACAGAGCAGCGCTTAATGAATGATATCATGGAGCTATTGGTGACCAATTATGGCGCAGAACTGTCTGAAGATGATCTGGATCGCGAAATGGATATGGTTGACCAGGCGCTACGACATGCCCGATCTGCACACCAGGGTCAGCTGCGGAAATCCGGTGAACCCTATATTTTTCATCCTTTGCGGGTTGCCCACTTAGCTGCACGCCATTGGATGGGTTTTCCTTCAGTTATGGCTGCTTTGTTGCATGATGTTGTTGAAGATACACCGGTGACTCTTGACGATGTGCAGAAGCAATATGGAGATGAAGTGGCTCATCTTGTTGATGGGTTGACGAAAGTCACTTCAAAAATAATGACCCGCGATGATTTGAAAAAGGAAACCTATAGAAAAACCTTGCTGGTTGCGATTGATGATATCCGGGTTCTGTGCCTTAAATTCTGGGATAGAATTGATAACCTCAGAACTATTGACGCCCTACCGCGCAATAAACAGCAGCTGATTGCCGAAGAAACCCGTATGGTTTATGTCCCTTTGGCACAACACTTGGGAATGGGTTACGTCGCCACTGAATTGGAATCTCTTTCTTACTCACTCCTTTATCCCCGTCGTGCACTTCGCTATGAGCAGACGATTGCGCTGCAGAAGCATGATAATATCGATTTTCTCCGTAAAGTTCGTTCCCGTATTATTAATGCTTGTGAACAGCATAAACTTGATGTGGTGTTAAAGGATCGGTGGCGACCTTTTTCTGTTGTTTCGGGGAGATCTCAACAGCGTGGGTTTTCATCTTTATTTACACTGGAAGTTCAGGTTGACAGAATCATGGATGCCTACCTGTTCCTGGGAATACTGCATGGTCTGTTTCCACCGATTCCGGGAAAATTGCGTGATCATTTGAATTTGACCTCACAATATGGTTATCAAGCATTAAAAACCACAGTTCAAGCTGATGAGCATCGGATGCGGGTTGAAATTACCACGCGGAAATTGAATCGATTCAATGAGTCCGGGGTTCTGGCTCCGGGCTTCAAATTTCGCCATAAGAACTTCAGCCATTTGATTCGATCACTGATGGATGGGGAATCTGCTTTTGATACTGAATCGCTCCGTTTGGCGTCGGCAACAATTCAGGTTTATACCCCTCAGGGCGATATTCAAACCCTGCCAGAGGGGAGCAGTGTTCTTGATTTTGCTTTTGAAATCCATGATTCTCTCGGCCTGCATGCCCGCCGTGGTCAAATTAACGGGCGTACCCGGCAACTCAAAACCCGGCTGCTTGACGGGGATCAGGTGGTTGTGGAAACTTCAGAAAAGCCGGAAGTCCTTCCCAAGTGGCTGGAATGGGCGGTGACTCCCCGAGCTCGGAACAGTATCCGTCGTTATCTGCGCAACAAAGTTCGAGCCTCTTAAGATTATACTGGAAAACTCTATGTTTAAACGATTGTTTTTGTTTGGGTTGTCTCTGGCTCTTTTTTTTGTTCCACAAGTCTATGCAGGGCAGGTAAATGCTTTTATTTATCATCGCTTTGATGAGAGCCGCTATCCATCAACCAATATTTCTGCAGATATTTTTACTCAGCAACTTGATTACGTTAAAAAACAGAAGATCAAAGTTATTTCTCTCAGTGAGGTAGCGACACGCCTGACTGAAGGAGTGAATCTTCCCGAACATGCCGTTTCTTTTTCCGTTGATGATGCGTTTCGTTCTTTTTATGACGTTGGTATGCCGATCATCCGGCGCTACGGCTTTCCCGTAACGTTATTTGTCAATTCTGATGCTGTTGGCACATCCGGTTATTTAAACTGGGATGAGCTTAAAGAACTGCAGGCTGAAGGTGTCGAGATTGGAAATCATACGGCAAGCCACGCCTATCTGGTTGAGTTGCAGTCGGGAGAAACATCTGAACAATGGAAAAAGCGGATAAAAGGTGATATCGATAAAGCTCAGCAACAATTTGAGAAGCACTTAGGTTTCAAACCAACCCTCTTTGCCTATCCCTATGGGGAATATTCTGCTGCTGTTGTTGAGATCATTCAGACTCTAGGTTTTAAGGTTGCGTTTGCTCAACAGTCAGGAGTTATTCACCCTGATCACAATCGCTATAACTTGCCCCGTTTTCCGATGGGGGGTCCGTTTGCAACTCTCGCCAGCTTTAAGACGAAGTTGGCAATGTTGCCGTTGGTCGTGACCGCTGAAGACCCTTTTGATCCCGTCATAGTCGATAATCCTCCCGCTTTATATCTGCAGATTTCTGGCAGAAAAATTGATCCGCAGCGGTTTAATTGTTTTGTTCAAGGAGAAAATCGGTGTTGGGTGGAAACTGATGAAGCGGGTGAATACCGGGTTGTTGCGGAGAAGCCACTGTCCGGACGGCGTAACAAATATACCTTAACGTTGCAATCCAAACAGGGTGATTGGCTCTGGTACAGCCATCTCTGGGTCAATGCAAAGAATCCAGTCAGAACAGGAGATTAAACGGGATTGTCAGTGTGTCTGGATTTGATTAAATACTGATGCTGCGGAGTTTGGCGCTGGCAAAACGATTAAGGCGATTTGACCTAATCATTGCTTGTAACTCTTTAACATAATCTTCACCGCGAGATGAATAACGCAGGAGCCCTTCAGCTAATTTCAACCCTTTCGGGTTCTGCCCAGCCCCCCTGCTTTCAGCACGTAATTGGCGCAGGTGTTTGTATGCAGAATGGGTGTTCAAGTTGTGCAAATAAGAACGGACCGAATCATAAACCGTCGAGAATTTCTGCACCTCGTAAGTTTCACCTTCAGGACGACCTTCTGGAATAATTCCTTGTCCTTGAATGAAGGTCCATTCACCAAATAGATTGTTGGCTACGCGGGAAAAACGTGAGGTTCCCCATGCTGATTCATTCGCAGCTTGAGCAAGAGCCAGATCAGCGGGGATAATATCGATACGATTCAACAGTTTCTGGACAGCCTTCTGTGGGTGGCTTTCGTCAAATTTAACTTTGTAGCGTTTGGACAGGGTTGACACTATCTGTAATTCTGATTTATTCAGATTTGAAAGGTGCGGGTTCAGTTTAAGGAGTTGCTCTCGTTCAACATGAATTTCATCATTTGCTAACAGAATCATCGGTAGCAAAGATTTAAAGAAGATTGCTTTGCGCTGTTGACTGGATTTAATTTTGTGGAGGTCTCCAGGAAGATTCTGGAGAATCAGCGGCGGAACTCCATTTTCAAGGGCATCGATCTGATAACTATAGCGTTGGAACTCCGATTCCAGATCTTTATAAAAATCTTGCCCGATTATTTGAATGTCTGGCCCCTGATAAACAGGGGCGTTGCAGTTTGTGTAACCTGCCAGCAACAGACAGAGACCAAAGAATAGAGGAAGAATTATTTTGTGTACCCATGTTTTAATCATAAAATCACTTGCGAATTGATTCTCAGTTTGAAAAATGTAAAACAGCGGCATTTATATAGAAAAAAATGTGTCATGTCAACTGACTTTAAAGTTAAAAAACCTTATTTATTGATGACTTAGGTTATTTTAACCTATTCCTAACCTTTTTAGGAGGAGTTCTTGAAATCATTCAGGAAAGAATTATTTTTTGAGGTTTCTACCCGTCGTGGTTTTATCAATATTACTGGGCAAGTAGAGAGTTGCTTGCATGATAGTGGTATTCGTGAGGGCTTGTTGTTGTGTAATGCAATGCATATAACTGCGTCTGTTTTTATTAATGATGATGAGTCAGGTCTACATCATGATTATGAGCGTTGGTTGGAACACCTTGCACCGCATGAGCCGTTAAGCCTTTATCGTCACAATAATACCGGTGAAGATAATGGGGATGCCCACTTGAAAAGAACCGTTATGGGACGGGAGGTTGTTGTTGCTGTGACGGGTGGTCAACTTGATTTTGGCCCTTGGGAACAGATCTTTTATGGTGAATTTGACGGCAGGCGCCGGAAAAGAGTGTTGGTAAAAATCATTGGTGAGTGACTCTGCTACATTCAATATGCTAATATTTACCTGACAAGATAAATCTTTTGGAATTTTAGTTATGGAAGGCTTAATATTTAGAGGCTACAACTATAATTTATTGTAATATTGTTATATTATTCTTTTTGTCAAAAGGAGATGGTTATGGGTTTAGAAGAAGGTGTTTGTTACACTTATGAAGCGGCTCTGGAAAAAGCGATTGAAATGGAAGAAGAAGGGTTCCGGAATTACCTGCATGCTATCGATGTTGTGGAAGATCGACAAGCCAAGGCGATTTTGCGGGAAGCAGCCATTGAAGAATTAAACCATAAACAACGCCTTGAAATGGCACTGCTTGATGGCCATGATCAGAATGTTGCTGAATTACAACAAGAAATACCTTCTATGAATTTGAACTATGTCTTTGATCAACAAGAAATTGCTGCGGGTGCGGATGCTCGAACCGCTTTGGCTCATGCAATCTACCTGGAAAAATGTGCTGTCGATTTTTATAAAAGGTTGATGAGTGGTTGCGAAGGGGCACCAATGGCCGATTTGTTTCAGCGCCTGCTCGCAGACGAAACCCGCCATCTAACGAATCTTGAAGATTTTTATGAGAAACATTTCTTAACTGAAAATTAGTCGGTTAGACCGATATTCTATCCTGAATATATAGAAAAGGATCTTGCCACGAGTAAGATCCTTTTTTTGTCGAAAACATTACAGATTCAGCAGTTATACTTGACAAAATAGGCCAAGGTTTTTATCTTTCCGCTCACAAAATTGATATTTGTTCTTTATAGAGGAGAAGCAAGTCATGTCTGACAAAGTCAAAAAAGAAGAAGGCAGTATTTCCATCCATACCGAAAATATTTTTCCGATCATCAAAAAATGGTTGTACAGCGACAAGGATATTTTCCTGCGTGAATTGATTTCAAACGCAGTTGATGCGATTCACAAATTTCAGAATATCAATTTAGTCGAAGGATTGAAAATAGCTGATGAATACAAGGTCAACATTCATCTGGATAAAGATGCCGGAACCCTGACCGTATCCGATAACGGTATCGGTATGACCGCCGATGAGGTGCGTAAATATATTAATCAGATCGCCTTCTCATCGGCGGAAGATTTTGTTGAAAAATTTAAAGATCTGGAGGATAAAAATCAGATTATTGGTCATTTCGGGATGGGTTTCTATTCAGCCTTCATGGTCGCAGAAAATGTTGAGATTCGAACCTTGTCCTATGAAAAGGGTGCCGAAGCGGTTCACTGGACATGTAAGGGGACAACAGACTACAGCCTTGAATCTGCCGATAAAAAAGACCGCGGCACTGAAGTCGTTTTACATCTGAATGAAGATGAAAAAGAGTTTCTTGACCCTGCTAATACCCGTGAAATCATCAAAAAATTCTGCAATTTCCTCCCGGTATCGATCAGTCTAGAAGGGGAAGAGGTTAACGATAGAAATCCCCTTTGGACAAAAAGTCCGGCGGACATCAGCGATGATGATTATAAAGAATTTTATCGCAAGCTCTATCCGATGTCAGCTGATCCGCTGTTCTGGATTCATCTGAATATTGATTATCCCTTTAACCTCAAGGGGATCGTTTATTTTCCCCATTTGACTAACGAGTTTGATGTGACTAAAAGTCATATTAATCTTTATTGTAACCAGGTGTTTGTCTCTGATAATACCCCGGAGTTGATTCCGGAATTTCTGACTCCACTCCAGGGCTGTCTGGATGCTCCCGACCTGCCACTTAATGTTTCTCGCAGTTATCTCCAGAATGACCCACAGGTGCGTAAAATCCGTGAAGTCATCAGTAGTCGGGTAGCTGCCAAGATTGTTGATCTGGCTAAAGAAGATCGCGAGGCATTTGAACCGATCTGGGAGGATATTCATTCCTTTATCAAATATGGGATGATGCGTGAGGACAAGTTTTACGAGAAGGTCAAAGACCAGGTGATTTATCATGCGACGGGAGCGGACAAGTTCACGACTTTGCCGGAATATCTTGAGCGTGCCAAAGATAAGCACGAAAATAAGGTTTATTATGCCAATGATGAGGGGACTCAGGCGACTTATCTGAAGTTGTTCAAATCCCAGGGGATGGAAGTGTTAATTCTGGATGCGATGATCGATAATCATTTTATCCAATTCCTCGAATCGAAAAATACCGATCTTAAGTTTGAGCGGGTTGACTCTGATATCACCGAAAATCTTCTCGAAGTTGATCCTACGACTGAAATTGTCGAAGGTTCTGACAATAAAACCAAAGGGGAGCGGATTGAGCAGGTCTTTAAAGATGGTCTAGATGGGATCAAGGGGCTGACCATCCGTATCGAAACTCTCAAGGATGACACGGTTCCGGGGATGATACTTTTGAATGAGCAGTCAAGGCGTTTTAAAGAGATGACCAGTATGATGGGGCAGGCTGACATGCCGGATATGTTTGCTGATCATACGCTGATGGTGAATACTGCCAGCCCGGCAGTTGAAAAAATCCTCAAGTTGCAGGACGAAGGAAATGTGGAGTCCGCAAAGATGTTGATGAACCAGATTTATGATCTGGCAATGTTGTCACATCAGGCGATCAGTAAGGAGCGAATGGCTGGATTTATTGAGCGCAGTGGCAAACTGCTCGGAATGATCTGATAGCGTGTTCCTTCTCCCTGAGGGAGAAGGTGGCCTTAGATCGGTTGAGGGGGGCGCATAATCTTTGTCAACTATCTCCCTCATAGGGAGGAAATTGAGTGGTGTGATGGAATATTAGAATTATTACAGAAAAGCCGGGTTAGTTCCCCCGGCTTTTTTCATATCTTCTTCTGGCTCGTTTGTCTTATTGCTTCATATAGAATAATTGCCGCTGAATTTGCCAGATTTAGACTGCGCACTGCTGGAGAAAAGATCGGAATCAGTATTGCGTTCTCGGCTTCAGCTGCAAGAAGATTTTCTGGCAAGCCAAAAGTTTCCTTTCCGAAAACAAAAAAATCACCCGAATTATATGCAACTTCAGTATAGTTCTGCGTCGCTTTTTTGGAGGTGTACCAGAAATGTCCCTGTGGAAATTTCTGTTGCAACTCCAGTAATGATTCCCATCGGTGCAGCTTAACTTCCGGCCAGTAGTCTAAACCAGCCCGCTTCATATGTTTGTCATCAAGAGAAAAACCGAGTTTTCCAACCAGGTGCAGATGTGCCCCGGTTGCAGCACAAAGACGGCCAATATTTCCGGTGTTTGGCGGGATTTCCGGTTCTATCAGGACAATATGGAAAGGTTTTGAACTCTGCATGGCGTGAAGATATAGCACAACAAAACTAAAGAGGGAAGCCTAAGTCTAAGAGTTTGTCAACCAATTGTTCTGGTGTTTGTTTAGATGTTGATAGTTGTGGAAACTGCTGATAAACAGCATCACGCTGTTGTAATAAATCAATGATTCTTGCTTGAGGATGCTTTTCTTGCAGTAACGGGCGCACATCCTGCTGTTTTGAAACTCTGGCTAAAATTTCTTCGGGAGACGCAGTCAGGCAGATAATGTGTCCCGTTTTATTCAGTAGCGCAATGTTCTTAGGATTAATAACCAAACCACCACCAGTTGCTATAACCAGCCCCTCTTTTTGCGCTAGATCTTTGACCAACTCAGACTCAAGTTTTCGGAATGCTGCTTCCCCTTGGGTCTGAAACAGTTCAGCGATAGTTTGCCCACTCTGGGTTTCAAGCAAGGCGTCGGTATCGATAAAATTGTAACCGATCCGCTGGGCAAACAACCGACCCAGGGTGCTTTTCCCGGTTCCCATAAAGCCGGTCAGAATAATATTTGGTCGTGGCATTTATCCTCGATTCGTTGTGAATATGAAGTTAGTTGAAGATATGAAATAAGCATATGAGCTGTCAAGTTGCGAGAGGATTCGTCTTTAAGCCTGATTTCAGGGTTTCTTGTCTTATTTCCTTGGCATTCTAAGGGCTTTCTGCCATAATCCCGCTCTTTTGAAAAAAATCATATTAATAAAGGACTTACGATGTCTAAAAAGATAAGAAATATTGCAATTATCGCTCACGTTGATCATGGAAAGACGACTCTGGTTGATGCCATGCTGGTGCAATCCGGTGTGTACCGGGAACACCAGGAGATTACCGAGCGGGTGATGGATAGCAACGATCTGGAGAAGGAACGGGGTATTACCATCCTCTCTAAAAACCTGTCGGTGCAGCATGGTGGACTAAAGATCAATATTGTTGATACTCCGGGGCATGCTGATTTTGGTGGTGAAGTTGAGCGGATTTTGAAAATGGTTGATTCGGTTTTGTTGTTGGTCGATGCTTTTGATGGCCCAATGCCGCAGACCCGGTTTGTTTTGAAGAAATCTCTTGATCTGGGAATCAAGCCAATAGTTGTTATCAACAAAATTGACCGCCAGGGAGCACGGCCTGAAACCGTTGTCGATATGGTTTTTGATCTGTTTTGTGAATTGAATGCCAATGAAGATCAGCTCGACTTTCCGATCGTCTATGCCAGCGCTAAATTTGGGATTGCTAAACGACATTTGGAAGATGAGTCAGACAACTTGGAACCATTATTTGAAATGATTGGTGAGCGGGTTGACCCACCAACCGGAGATCCTGAAGCTCCTTTTCAACTCCTGGTGACCAATATTGATTACAATAAATTTATCGGTCGGACGGCAACAGGAAAAATCGTTAATGGCACCGTCAGAGCCGGTGAAACCGTTGCCAGAATTGACCATGAGGGGAAAATAAAAACTGGTCGAATCACTAAGTTGCTTGGTTACCAGGGGTTACAGCAAGTGGAACTGCAGGAAGCTCTTGCCGGAGATATTGTTACCATTGCCGGATTTGAAAATCTAGGAATCAGTGAAACTCTGGCAGATGCCGAAAATCCGGTCGCTCTACCGTATGTCGCCATTGATGAGCCAACCCTGTCGATGAATTTTATCGTCAACAACTCACCTTTTGCCGGACTGGAAGGAAAATGGGTCACTTCCCGGAATATTCGTGACCGGCTCATGAAGGAATTGCGCACTAACGTTTCGTTGCGCGTTGAAGATACTGATAATACCGATACGTTTAAAGTTTCGGGGCGCGGGGAGTTACATCTTTCAATTCTGATTGAAAATATGCGCCGCGAAGGTTATGAGCTTTCTGTCTCCAAGCCGCAAGTTATTTTCCGGGAGATTGATGGCGAACGTTGTGAGCCGATCGAATATCTCTCTATTGATGTTCCTGAAGATTACCAGGGAACAGTGATTGAAAAGCTTGGGAAGCGTAAGGCCGAGATGACCTCTATGCAGGTGATGGAGGGAACAAATCGGATCGAGTTTTTAATTCCGGCACGAGGTTTGATTGGTTTCAGAACTGAATTTATGACAGATACCCGTGGCACCGGGGTTATGAATCACAGCTTTCATGATTATTCTCCTTATAAAGGACCCATTGAAGGGCGTAAAAACGGGGTGCTGATTGCGATGGAGGCGGGGGAGACTGTGGCTTATTCTTTGTTTAATTTACAAGATCGCGGCACTTTATTCGTTGGCCCCAATGTTAAGGTCTATGAGGGGATGATTATCGGGCAGCACGCCAAGGAGAATGATCTGGTTGTCAATGCCTGTCGCGGGAAGAAGCTCACCAATGTTCGTGCTTCTGGAACTGATGAAGCAGTACGGATAATAACGCCCAGGAATCTATCACTGGAACAGGCTCTGGAGTATATAGCTGATGACGAACTTGTGGAAATCACACCCAAATCGACCCGCTTGCGGAAGCGTTATCTGAATGCCAACGAACGTAAAAAAAATGAGAAAAAAATTAAATAACAAATACAGGCTCAGGGCTCTATCCCAAGGCGTTTAATCTTTTCAACCAAAGTTGTGCGGTTAATCTTCAACAGGTTAGCCGCACGCGCTTTTACGCCATTCCCCAATTCCATCGCTTGCTGGATCATTTCTTTTTCGATATCGCTAATCATGTGATTCATATCAACTCCCCTGCTGGTGATTATGGGGGCTGTCAGTGTCCGGCTGGGCAAGATTTTGCCGATATCGGTGGGTAAATCATCACAGCCAATGATCTTACTGTCTGTCAGGGCAATAGTCCGTTCAATAATATTCTCCATTTCTCGAACATTACCGGGCCAATCGTAAGCTTCCATCGCCTGGATAGCATCAGCACCGATACTGATCTGGGAACGATTCATCTCTTTACAAATTTTATCTGCAAAAAAACGGGCTAACTGGGGGATGTCCCCGCGTCGTTCTTTCAGTGGTGGCAGGTGAATAGGGATCACGTTTAACCGATAGTAAAGATCTTCACGAAACTGACCTGCTTTGACTTGTTTCTGTAGATCAATATTAGTCGCTGAAATCAGACGGATGTTGAGGTGGGTTTTGTGCGTTGATCCAACCGGTTCAAATTCATACTCTTGCAACACTCGCAATAGTTTTACCTGTAATTGTTGAGGCATGTTACCAATTTCATCGAGAAAAATTGTACCGCCGTTTGCGACTTCGAATTTACCGGGTTTGTCAGCAAAGGCACTGGTAAAAGCTCCTTTAACATGACCAAAGAGTTCAGATTCAAGCAGGTCTGCAGGAATTGCCCCGCAGTTGATGGCCAGAAAAGGTTTATTCTTGCGTGGACTATTATAATGGATGGCTCTGGCAACCAGCTCTTTACCTGTCCCTGAGGCGCCGAGTATCAAGATGGTTGAGTCGGTTCCAGAAACCTTTCCCATTCGGCTGAACACTTGCTGCATTGCTTGACTGGTGCCAATGATGTTATCAAAGCGGTAACGGCCATGCAGCTGTTGACGCAAATATTTATTTTCAAGAACCAGCCTGTTTTTCTCTAAAGCCTTAGCAACCTGAATTTTTAGGCGCTCGAAGTTAAAAGGTTTTGTAATATAGTCCAGAGCCCCTTCTTTCATTGCTTCAACAGCCGTCTCCGCTGAAGCTTTTCCGGTGATCAGGATGACACCGATCTCAGGAGAGTCGTCTTTTATTTGCTTTATAATGTCAATACCACTGATACCCGGCAGGAAAAGATCACTGATAACCAGATCAAAAGGCTGCTTCTCAAGTAAAGCCAGAGCATGCTCTCCAGAATGACTGATTTCTACTTTATAACCAACTTTAGCCAATAGATGGGAAAGGGCTTTACAGCTTTCAAGTTCATCATCAATTAAGAGAATTTTTGATTTTTGTAACATGCTATATACCTCCAATAACCGTCATTTGATTGACGAAAGAATAGCATAGAGATTAAATCAACAACAAGTATTATCCAACGGGGGTTCTAAAAAGACTCATAATTTAAGTTGTAATTGGTTAGATTTAACTTGTACTTAATTTCTATTCTAGGCCACCAAACAGTTTTTTTATTCTTGTGCACCCATATCTGTTAATTTGTAAATTTAATGTAAATTACTGTTTTCTTTGATCTCACTTAATTTTGATCTTTATATAGTATTAATTTCTACCCTTTGTGATAAAAATAGAACAGTATTCTAACTTGACAATAAATAGGTTTTGTTGTTTTTATTCATTGTTATCAATCTATAAACATCTGATTTTAAAGTGAAATTTCATTTTAAATAAATTTATTTATTGATCTCAAATTTTATATGTTTGTTATTTCCACTTTTCTATAACGAGGTGAAAACAATGGCTATAACCAAATTTAAAAAAATCATGGCGGCAAATCGTGGTGAGATTGCAATTCGGATCTTTCGAGCCTGTACCGAATTGGGAATCGCAACGGTTGCGATCTATTCAAATGAAGACCGTTTATCGTTGCACCGCTATAAAGCTGATGAGGCCTATCTGATCGGACAGGGTAAGGGGCCAATTGATGCTTATTTGGGAATTGATGAGATTATTGATCTGGCGCGTAAAAAAGATGTTGATGCTATTCATCCGGGTTATGGATTCCTTTCAGAAAATGCTGATTTTGCAGAGGCATGTGAACGTTCTGGCATCGCTTTTATCGGCCCGACACCGGAGATTCAGCGGCAACTAGGTGACAAGATTTCTGGGCGACAAGTTGCTATTGGAGCAGGAGTACCCATTGTTCCAGGAACCGACAACCCGGTGGAGACTGACGAAGAGGCCCTTATCTTTGCTAAGTCTTCCGGTTATCCGATAATTGTCAAGGCCAGCTCTGGTGGCGGTGGTCGGGGGATGCGGGTTGCGCAGAATCAAAAGGAATTGCTCGAAGGTTTAAAAAGTGCAGCTTCTGAGGCACAAGCAGCGTTTGGTGATGCTACTGTGTTTTTGGAAAAGTATATTGAGAACCCCAAGCATATTGAGGTTCAAATCCTTGGAGATAAGCACGGCAACCTGGTTCATTTTTACGAGCGGGATTGTTCTATTCAGCGTCGCCATCAAAAGGTGATTGAGATTGCACCTTCGTTGGATCTGACTAAAAAGAAGCGTGACGAGCTGTGTAATAATGCCCTTAAAATTGCAAAAGCGGTTAATTATATCAACGCCGGGACAGTGGAGTTTTTACTTGATAAGGAGCAGAATTTCTATTTTATCGAGGTCAATCCACGGATTCAGGTGGAACATACGGTGACCGAGTTGGTGACGATGCGCAACTTGGTGCAGGCACAGATTCGAATTGCAGAAGGGTATAAACTTTCAGACCCGGAGATCGGGATTAAGAGTCAGAAAGATATTGAGTTGCGCGGTTTTGCCATTCAATCGCGAATTACCACCGAAGATCCGACCAATAATTTTTCTCCTGATTTCGGGACAATCAAAGCATATCGAACTGCTGCCGGATTCGGGGTGCGTCTTGATGCGGCTGCCGGTTATGCTGGTGCCCATATCACTCCTTACTATGATTCTCTGCTGGTTAAGATTTCAACCTGGGGGCTCACTTTTGCGGATGCAGCCAGGACCATGCACCGGGCATTACAAGAATTTCGGATTCGTGGTGTTAACACCAATATTGGGTTTCTCGAGAAAGTAATGACCCATCCTGTCTTTTTGGAGGGCAGTTGTGATACCTCATTCCTTGAAAAACATCCCGAAGTTTTCGATCTGCGGGTCAAAAAAGATCGTGCCAATAAGATTCTGAATTTTATCGGTCATACTGCTGTCAATGGTTACCCGGGGATAGCTCCTGAAAAAGCACTGAAATATATTAACCTGCGCGAACCTGGTCTCCCAGAGATCCCCTACGGGCAACAACATCCTCGGGGAACTCGTGATATTTTGCGCGAAAAGGGACCGGAGGGTTTGGCGCAATGGGCGCGTAAAAATAAGCAACTGCTTGTGACTGATACAACCATGCGTGATGCTCATCAATCCCTGGTGGCAACTCGTTTCCGAACTTTTGATCTGGATAGAATCGCTGAGGCGACTGCACACTTGGGTGGTGGGCTTTTCTCGCTAGAGATGTGGGGTGGTGCAACCTACGATGTTTCGATGCGTTTTTTACGTGAAGATCCATGGGAGCGCCTTGATCGTTTGCGCGCCAAAATTCCAAATATTCTGTTTCAGATGCTGCTGCGTGGATCCAATGCGGTTGGCTACACCAACTACCCAGATAACGTCGTCCAGGAGTTTGTCAGTCAATCAGCTAAGAGTGGGATCGATATTTTCCGGGTTTTTGATTCACTGAACTGGACCAAGGGGATGCGGGTGGCTATGGAAGCGGTTCAAAAGAGTGGAACCATCTGTGAAGCCGCTATCTGTTATACCGGAGATATTCTGGATTCAAAGCGGGATAAATATCCGCTTGAATACTATGTCAATATGGCCAAAGAATTGGAAAAAATGGGAGCGCATATTCTGGCGATCAAGGATATGGCCGGTTTAATCAAACCTTTTGCCGCAGAAAAACTTGTTAAAGCACTAAAGAACGAAATTGGTTTGCCGATTCATCTGCATACCCACGATACCTCCAGCAACGGGGGGTCTATGTTGTTGATGGCAACTCAGGCTGGTTGTGACATTGTTGATGTTGCCCTCTCATCAATTTCAGGGTTGACAGCACAACCGAATCTGAATGCGCTGCTAGCGACATTAAAAGGAACCATCTGGGATCCGCAATTGGAAATGGGCGGAATGCAACAATTGGCTAACTATTGGGAAACTTGCCGGACTTATTATGCACCGTTTGAATCGGAACTCCGCAGCGGGACAGCACAGGTTTATTATCATGAAATTCCGGGGGGGCAATATTCCAACTATAAACCCCAGGTTGAAGGTTTGGGTCTGGGACATCGCTGGGAGGAATGTAAAAAAATGTACCGCAAGGTCAACGATATGTTTGGTGATCTGGTCAAGGTGACCCCCTCATCAAAAATTGTTGGTGATATGGCGATGTTTATGGTGCAGAACAATCTGGAACCGGAGGATGTTTACGAACGCGGACATGAACTCGCTTTCCCGCAGGGGGTTATCGATTTTTTCAAGGGGATGATCGGGCAGCCTTACGGTGGTTTTCCAGAAAAGTTGCAAAAGATTATTTTGAAAGGGGAGCAGCCACTGACACATCGTCCTGGTGAATTACTTGAACCCGTTGATTTTGTCCTGAAACGGGAGGAGCTTGAGAAAAACTTAGGGCATAAAGTCTCCGAGCGTGATGTCCTTTCTGCGATTCTTTATCCTGGTGTATTTGAAGAATTTGATCGTTTCCGGCAGGAATACAGCGATGTTTCCGTATTGCCGACCCCAGTGTTCTTCTATGGTCTTGATATCGGTGATGAAGTCACTATTGATATAGAAGCGGGTAAAACCCTAATTGTAAAACTTAATGCTATTGGTCGGGTACGTGAGGATGGAACCAGAAACATCTATTTTGAACTCAACGGTGAACCACGCAGCACCACAATTAAAGATCTTTCTGTCAAGGCCGATGAAAATAGTCATGTTTTGGCTGATCCAGGCGATAGTAAAGAAATCGGAGCGCCAATGCCTGGCAAGATCTTTAAAATAATGGTCGCTATTGGTGATGAAGTAACTGAAGGGGCTGTTTTGTTGGTGACCGAGGCGATGAAGATGGAAACAAACATCAAGACCAAAAAGAATGGTGTCATCAAGGATCTTATTTTTGGTGAAGGTGATCTGATTGGGCAGGGTGACTTATTGGTCGTTTTGGAGTAATCGGAGAGTGAATTTATTTTATTATATCAGTTTTGAATCACTCGCAGTGCGGCCATCATCTTAGTAACAGGTAGCGACCAACTTGATCCGCATGGTGGCATGCGACTAAATGCTTTGTGCCGGTTTCATGTAAAGGTGGTTCTTGCTGACTGCAAATAGTATCTGCATAAGGACAGCGAGGATGAAAGTGACAACCGCTGGGTGGATTGATAGGAGAGGGGATTTCACCTTTTAAGGCTTTTGGACGTGGCTGACTGGGGTCAGGCGTAGGAACCGCATTCAGTAACGCTTCGGTGTAAGGATGGCTCGGATTTTTATACAATTCTTCAGCGCTGGTCAGTTCAACAATCTTGCCCAGATACATTACTGCAATGCGATCACTGACAT
The DNA here is from genome assembly GCA_045047095.1 of Desulfuromusa sp. Lineage (GTDB taxonomy): Bacteria > Desulfobacterota > Desulfuromonadia > Desulfuromonadales > Geopsychrobacteraceae > Desulfuromusa. Next base: position 16,889 of record JASFYS010000095.1, read on the forward strand.
GTTCTATGACTGCAAGGTCATGAGCAATAAATAAGTAACTGAGATCGTGTTCTCGCTGAAAACCTTGAAGTAGATTTAATATTTGCGCCTGTACTGACAGATCTAGTGCGGAAACCGGTTCATCGGCAATAATCAATTGTGGCTCAACAGCCAGGGCTCGGGCAATGCCGATTCGTTGTCTCTGACCTCCGGAAAATTCGTGAGGATAGCGTTGTTCATGTTCAGCGGTGAGACCGACTTTTTCCAACAGTTCTATGACCCGATCGCGAACTTGTCGTGCAGGAGTCAACCGATGAATCAATAGTGGTTCAGCTAAGATTGCGCCGACGGTCATACGTGGGTTTAAAGATGAAAATGGATCTTGAAATATCATCTGCATGCGGCGGCGATAGGGGCGCATCTGTCTGGGGGAGAGTTGGGTCAATTCTTCTCCGGAAAAGAATACTTGTCCCGCCTCTGGCTGAAGTAATTGTAAAATAAGTTTTCCGGTGGTCGATTTTCCACAGCCCGATTCTCCGACGAGTCCTAATGTCTCCCCCTGTTTTAAACTGAAAGAAATATTATCGACAGCAACCAATTTACCCGATGTCCGACCCAGAGAATCAGTCATCCGAAAGCTTTTGCGTAGATTTTTTACTTCAAGTAACGACAACGTCAATATCTCCAGCATCTGACCGAGTGACCGGGTTCAATTTCTTTTATTTGAGGCGATTGATTGCCGCAGGGAGCACAGGGACCAGGGCAGCGATCAAGAAATAGACAGCCTTCAAGTTGTTCTCGCAGATCAGGAAGCTGTCCAGGGATAGCCGGGAGGTTGTGTTGTTGTCCAAGACGTGGAATACATTGGAGCAACCCTTGGGTATAGGGATGCAAAGGGTTCTCAAAGACTTTTTTCACGGATCCTGATTCTACAATCTGTCCTGCGTACATCACCGCAATTTTGTCGGCATTGCCAGCAACAACACCCAAATCATGGGTGATCAGCAATGTGGTCATATGCCGTTGTTGCTTCAAATCGAGTAATAAATCCATGATCTGAGCTTGAATTGTGACATCCAGTGCCGTTGTTGGTTCATCAGCAATCAACAGCTTTGGATCACATGCTAGAGCCATGGCAATCATGACGCGCTGGCGTTGTCCACCGGAAAGCTGATGGGGGTAATCACGGAGTCGGTGCTGGGGGTCAGAAATGCCAACCTGAGTTAATAACTCTGCCGCTTGTTGCAGCGCTTGTGGTCTTGTGGCTCCTTGGTGAAGACGAAGAACTTCGGCAATTTGTTCCCCAATTCGCAAAACTGGATTGAGTGAAGTCATCGGCTCTTGGAAAATCATCGCTATGTCGTTACCACGAATACGCCGCATTTCCACGTCGGGTAGCTGTAACAGATTGTGGTTATCAAGGAAAATTTCACCACCAACAATTTTTCCTGGTTCTGGTAGCAATCGCAATAAAGATAAGGCTGTCATTGATTTACCGCAGCCTGATTCACCCACCAGCGCCAGGGTTTCCCCTGCCTCAATGGTGAATGATATATCATCGACGGCTTTGATAAGCCCAGTCCGGGTAAAGAAGTAACTCTGTAGATTTTTAACGACAAGGCGTGGGGGCATGATCAAATGACTCTTGTTAGCGGTTGTCTCATGTGTACAGGTTTATACATAAATGGTCAAGAGTTCTGAAACCTTTGAATTGTAAAAAAGGAGGGGATTCTCAGAAGCTTGCTTCGTAGTCGTCAATATGAAATATTATCGGATACCCCACAGAAACTACGGGGTGGTTAAATTCTGCTTTTGGAGTGAGTAATGACCCTTGGCTTAGTGTATCCAATCGGTATCTCTATCGCAGTTATTATAGCGCTGCTATGGTCCTTTGTTTTTGATCAACAGAAACCACCGACCACTAAAGAATTTGCTGCAAAGTTAGTGGCAAGAGCGTTATTTTTAATTGCACTTTTTGCAATTTTTATGGGATTTCTTGATCTGGCTTTTGGTTTGTTTCGTTGACAGGAAAATGCTTTATAAATTTGATAGTGCCATCCACAGTGTAAGGCTCGCCAATCATTGCGCGAGCCCTCTGTATTATTATCTTTCCCTGTTCACGGGACTACCCGGAACCTTGTAGCGCCGGATTCATGGAAAACCTTCTCAGTTGCGCTGTGACATCTTCGATAGGCATTCCTCCTTTCCTGCTATTTACATTGTATCACTGATTTACCTTTGTTCAACTTTGTGTGTCAGTCTATTGATCGGACTAGAGCTTTACTGTCGAGAGGAATTCAGTTAGTTTGTCTGTGATCGATAAAAAATATTTTTTTATGTTCTTCATGCTTCCCTTGGGGGCTTAAACTCGGTTATGGAGTTTGGTCATGCAATATTTGATTTTTTGGATTGTGTTTGCTTGCGCAGCTTTTTCTGTTGCTGAGCATAAAGGTAAAAATCGTTATCTCTGGTTTGGGATCGGCTTGTTGATTGGTCCTTTTGCCGTTTTGATTCTGGCACTTATAACGATCAGACCGGGTGAAAAGAATAGTTAAAAGTAGTCGGATCTATTTAAAGATGTCTCGGGATCGAGCGGATAAATGAATAAGCGATTCTTCAAAATTATCATAATGACATCTGCTGGTGCACTATTAGGAGCCTTGTTGGGATATCTAGGACAATGCGCCGGTAGCACCTGAGGTGCCACTGGAAGTCCTTGGTCAGGGGCTCTCTTCGGCATACTGGTTGGTTTTATCCTGGGATGTTTGCCTGGTGAAGAAAAAAAGTGATAAATTTCTTATTTTTCACTTGATCAATGTCTTCCTCACAAAATCTGGTAAAATTAAAGTAGGTATTTTCTTCGTCCATACTAATAAGGAGCGGAGCTATGGCAGAGAATAATCGGCAAAAAAATGAGCAGGAAGAAGTGGGTCTGTACGAAAAAATTATTTCACGCACGGAGGAGTTGCTGGGCAGTGGCCGCAAAAATTTGGATGAAGCACTAAAGCGGGCAGGAGAGGACTTGTCTTCTGCAGGAAATTTTACTCGTGAACAAGCCGAAAAAGTTTCAACTTTTATTAAACGTGATATTCAACATACTGTCGAAACTGCAGGTAAAGGTAAAGAAACCGTCAAAGAGGCTGTTGACCCTAAGCGTATTGCTGCGGGAGCACAGAGTATTTTCTCTAAAATTCTATCAAATACTGCTGAAACGTTAAGTGATTGGTCCAAAAAAACAGAGCAACAGCTCGAGTATAAAACCGGTGAGGTGACCAGTCCAGGGACATTAACCTGTAAAAAATGTGGTGAAGAAATCCATATGAAAAAGACAGGAAAAATACCCCCTTGTCCCAAATGTCATCATACCCTTTATCGTAAGTCCTATTAATGTTGTAATTTCCATCAATTTATATATATGTTGCATTTGCTGACTTTTATGGTTATATATAATCCAGATATATTGATTCTAGGATGTAATTGGTGATTTATTCTTGCTAAAAGGAAAAGCTTATGAACTTCTCTTTATTTGCCTCCCGGTGGAGTCCTTATATTGCCGGTGCTCTTGTCGGCGTTCTCGCTGTTTTGTCAGTTCTGGTTACAACCGCAGTTATTGAAAAACCAAAATATTTGGGGGCATCGACTACCTTTGTTCGGGTTGTCGGTTTTGCGGAAAAAATAGTTGCCGCTGACCATGTTGCAGAAAATGTTTATTTTAATGCAAAAAAGATCAAGGTAGATTGGCAGATGCTGTTTGTTGCAGGCGTTTTTGTTGGTGCCCTGATTTCAGCACGAATGGGAAAAACTTCTAAATTTGAAACAGTTCCACCTATCTGGCAACAGCGCTTCGGATCAAGTTCTTTGGTGAGAGCTGTTGGAGCTTTTATTGGTGGTCTTATTTTAATGTTTGGTGCGAGACTGGCTGGTGGTTGTCCAAGTGGCCATGGGTTATCTGGCAATATGTAGCTATCCGTCAGCGGCTTGATAGCGCTGGTCTGTTTTCTTGTTGGTGGCATTGTTATGGCACGTATCCTCTACGGGACAGGGGGGCAGTCATGGAACAGGTAATCGGACTGTTCACTGGTATTTTGTTTGGTTTTTTACTGCAGAAGGGTGAAGTACAGCGCTTTGAAAAACAGGTGGGTTTTATGCTGTTAAAAGACATGACCATCATTAAATTTATGCTGACTGCTGTTATTGTCGGGATGGTTGGAATCTACGCCTGTTATTCTTTAGGCTGGATTGCGTTGAGCGTTAAAGCAACCCATCTTGCGGCAATCATTATCGGTGGGCTGTTGTTTGGCATCGGTTGGGCAATTGCGGGGTTCTGCCCTGGAACCTCAGTTGGAGCACTGGCAGAGGGACGCATTCACGCTTTCTGGGCAATTCTGGGAATGTTAGGTGGTGCTGCCTTGTATGCTGAAGTCTATCCAATAATGAAAAAAACAATTTTGACTTGGGGGTCCTATGGGAAAATAACCCTACCGCAAGTGTTGGGGATTTCACCTTGGCCGGTTATTGTCGTATTTATTATCGTCGGGATTGGTTTTTTTGCCTGGTCTGAAAAAAAAGGATTATAACTATTCCTATATGTAACTGCTTTCATTTTTAGAGCTTTTATCTAAAGAAATGATCCCTTGTCTAACTGTGAAGTATTCTATATATTTCTCTTTAATTTGTTGACGTAAATTTCACAGGAGTTTGTATGGGTTTGTTGGGTCGTTTTTTTAAGAATAAAGATAACGAAGATCTAGGTCAGGCACCACCGAAAAAATTGCCAATGAGAAATGATCTTTGCTGGTGTGATAGCGGTCTCAAATACAAAAAATGTCACCTTGAGCAGGATCAGATATATTTGGAAAAAAAGCGGCAAAAAGACTTAGCAACAAAGAAGGCTTGCAGCCCTGTTTTTGGCTGAGCGCCCCGGCGCTGAAACCCGGTTCGGGTTTTATACTCTCAAAACAAATGATTATGATGATTTTATTTGTTGGGGACAGAATTGAGATTCTGTCCCCATATTACTTTTATCTTCTTAACGCTACGGGCTTTCTATGTCACTGACATTACCTGCTGTTGCTCTTGTTTGTGGGCTAATTCTGCTGGTCTGGAGTGCTGATCGTTTTATCGATGGGGCTGCTGCAACAGCTCGATACGCAGGGATGCCACCATTATTAATTGGAATGGTGGTGATTGGTTTTGGTACTTCTGCACCAGAATTGGTCGTCTCTGCAATCTCTGCTTCGCAGGGCAATCCAGGATTGGCGCTGGGGAATGCTTACGGTTCAAACATTGCCAATATTGCCCTGATTCTGGGATTGACTGCATTGATCAGTCCCATAACAATAAAATCCGGGGTGCTACGCAAGGAATTGCCTATTTTACTTGCAGTGACATTTCTTGCGGCGGCACTGTTGTTTGATCTTTATCTCAGCCGGGTTGATGCCTGGATTCTCTTAGTTGTTTTTATTCTGATCATGGGGTGGTCTATCAGACATGGATTGCGGCAACGGAAAGATAGTTTGGCGGCTGATGTTGAGGTCAGGCTGGAAGATAACCTCATGTCGCTCAGGAGTGCTTTAATATGGCTTCTGCTTGGCATTATCCTCTTAGTCATCAGTTCACGGATTCTGGTCTGGGGAGCGGTTGAAATAGCCAGAGGGTTTGGTGTCAGTGATCTGATCATTGGTTTGACTGTGGTTGCAATTGGAACCTCTTTACCCGAATTAGCCTCGGCATTGGCGGCAACCCGTAAAGGTGAGCATGATCTGGTTATAGGTAACATCATTGGCTCTAACTTGTTTAATACCTTAGCAGTGGTGGGAATTGCCGGAGCAATTCATCCGTTGGAAGTTGGTGCGCAAGTTCTGTATCGCGATTGTCTGCTTATGGGATTATTGACCCTGGCTTTATTCCTGGTTCGAGTCGGTGCCGATGGCCAGAAACATATTTCCCGGCTGGAAGGATTATTGCTGCTGACTGTTTATCTTGGTTATTCTGGATATCTGATTTCTAAAGTTCTTGGCTTTGTATAGTTTGTAACCCTTCTGTAATCACCATTTCTTTTCTGTTATGGTGTTCTGCTGTTTGTGTTTTTCCCCTGCTTGAAGCTGATAATTAAATTCTAAAAAAATCTGACCTTATGGGTTGACATTTATCTTGGAATGAACGATATTCTTTAATTATGGATATTAGAAGAACAATCGACGATACTGATTATAAAATACTGCAGATACTTCAGGAAAAGGCAAGAATCCCCAACGCTGAAGTTTCTCGTCAAATTGGGATGGCACCTTCTGCCGTATTGGAACGGATCCGTAAACTTGAAGATCGTGGCATTATTGAGGGCTATGAGGTTCGTTTAAACCCACAGCCTTTCAATCAAGGTTTGATGGCATTTGTGCAGGTGAGCGTCCACTCTTCCTGTCGTGCAGATCTGGCGATTGTTTTATCTCGAGTGACCGGGGTTCAGGATGTTCATCAGGTTGCCGGTGAAGATGGCTATTTACTCAAGCTACGAGTCGCTGATAATGCTGAGTTGGGAAGGGTTCTCGCCGATGAAATTTGTCCTCTGGATGGGGTACAACAGACTAAAACCAGTATCGTTCTGAATACAATCAAAGAATCCCGAAAAATAGATTTAAACCGTTTGTCAACATAACCATGGAGCAATTTTATGCCGATGTCACAGAATTTTAAAGATCGTCTTTTTCCCATTGCGGAGCAGTTAGTTGAACATTATGGAACCCCTTTTCATATTTATGATGAGGTTGGTATTCGTGAAACGGGAGAAAATCTAAAAAAGATCTTCTCAGGTGTAGAAGGTTTTCGTGAATATTATGCGGTTAAAGCATTGCCGAATCCAAGTATTCTTAAATTGATGTTTGCTATGGGGTTTGGTTTTGATTGCAGCTCTATCGGTGAACTGCAATTGAGCCGTCAGGTTGGTGCGCGTGGTGAAGAGATCATGTTTACCTCAAATAATACTGATCAGTCAGAGTTTAAAATTGCGGCAGAGGAGGGTGGTTGTGTCCTCAATCTGGATGATATCTCATTGATCGAAAAGGTTCCTGAATTCCCTGAGCTGATTTGTTTCCGCTACAATCCGGGTCCACGCCGTACCGGCAATGTGATTATTGGCAATCCGGTAGAAGCCAAATATGGGCTGAGTCACGAACAGGTTGTTGACGCTTATCGTCTGGCTCAGCAACGCGGTGCAAAGCGTTTTGGTCTGCATACCATGGTGGCTTCAAATGAACTTGATTACACCTATATGGTGGAAACCGCCAGGATGGTGTTGGGAATTGCCGAACTGATTGAAACTGAACTGGGGATTCAGTTTGAGTTTGTCAATATTGGCGGTGGATTTGGCATCCCTTATGAGCCTGAACAAGCACCGCTGAATATTGACTCTTTGGCCTCTGAAATTGAAACGTTATTCAATGCCTTTCGGGATAAGCATAATTATGTCCCACGGATGTATATGGAGAGTGGGCGTTTCATGACTGGTCCACACGGCTGTCTGTTGACCTCTGCAATTAATCATAAAAATATTTACCGTAACTATATCGGTGTTGATGCGTGTATGTCGGCATTGATGCGGCCGGCACTTTATGGTGCTTATCATCATATTGATGTGGTTGGTAAAGAGAATGATCCAAAGGAGCAGATCTACGATGTCGCGGGTTCTCTCTGTGAAAATAATGATAAATTTGCGGTTCAACGGGAACTGCCGAAGATTGATGAGGGGGATATTCTGGTGATTCACGATACCGGCGCTCACGGTCATGCGATGGGGTTCCAGTACAATGCTAAATTACGCCCCAAAGAATTATTGTTGCGGGCTGATGGATCAGTCGAATTGATCCGGCGGGAAGAAACCCTGGACGATTATTTTGCCACACTGAACTTTATCGAGGATCAATTTACTCCTGAACAGAGTCAGGGCTAACCTTGCCCGCACTGAATACATCGCTGACAGGTCATACTCTGCCACCATTAACTGTGGAAACCTTGGTGAATGGTGGAGCAGGTCTGGCTCGATATGAAGGCCGGGTGGTTTTTGTCCCACATACGGCAGTAGGCGATATTGTCAGCTGCAGGGTGACGAAGGATAAAAAGAAATTTCTGGAAGCTAAGCTTTGCGAAATTATACAACCGTCGTTGACACGGCACCCACCAATTTGTCCAGTTGCTGGGGAGTGTGGCGGTTGTCAGTGGCAGCACCTTCCTTATTCTGAACAATTGCTTTGGAAAGAGAACCTATTCCGCGAAACATTAATCCACCAATGTGGGGTTGATCCTGATATTGTTTTGCCTATTATTCCGGTAGCAAATGAGTGGCATTACCGTAGCCGAATACAAATCAAGTGCCACCATACTCATACAGGTTTCGAGACTGGTTTTTATCGACCCAAAAGTCATAATGTTGTTTGTTTCAAAGAATGTCCTGTTATTGCTCCAGAGTTGAATACTCTGCTAAACCAATTACGTCTCTCTATAAATAGTACTGTTTTCGCTCGTTATATTCCACAGATTGATCTGGGCGTTGATGACTGCGGGCGCTGTTCTGTGGTTATCCATTACTCTGGCCACGACATGGAGGCACTCACTGAATTGTTGAATAAAGAGAATCTGGCAGCAGCTTTGTTTATCAAAAGTACCTCGAGAAATGAATTGAAGCACATTTGTGGAAATGATTCTTTACAATTAGTTGTTGATAAACCTCCTATTCTTTTGAAATATGCGGTGGGGAGTTTTGCTCAGGTCAACCTGGAACAAAATCGCCTATTGATCGATATGGTACTAAAACTTGCAGAGTTGACAGGAGTTGAACAAGTCCTGGATTTATATTGTGGAATGGGGAATTTTTCCCTCCCTTTAGCTCGGCGAGCCAAACATGTTATTGGTGTTGAGGAATCTGCTGCTTCTGTCAATACGGCTAAAATAAATGGCCGTCAGAATAATATTGATAATGTCAAATTTTACAACCAGTCTGCGAAAGGGGCACTGAGCCAACTTTTAAAGCAGAATCCCATTGATTTGCTTCTTCTGGATCCTCCTCGTGGTGGTGCCCTTGCCACCATGAACGAACTGCTGACAATCCCCGTCAAAAAGATTATCTATGTTTCATGTGATCCACAAACTTTGGCACGAGATGTAAAATTACTTGTCAATAGTGGTTATAAACTGTTGTCCAGCCAACCTATTGATATGTTCCCGCAGACATACCACTGCGAAAGCGTTACGTTGCTAAAATATCTTCCCTGATATTTGTTCCCTTGTTTTAAGAATTGTAGTATTTTTAGGCATTTAATTTTCATACTGATTATTTTTTGTGCAAATCGCCTTGGCGGTGTAAAATAATTTTACTGATACCTATCTATTTATCTGAAATTTAAAGAAATTTATTTTTTCGTTGTTCTGGCTTGCTCCTTGCTAACATTCCTTGGAGTTATCAAAAAAATCTATTTCTATAGGTAAAAAAAGGAGGTTTTTTTATGCGCAAAGTTGAAGCGATCATCAAGCCATTTAAGCTGGATGAGGTGAAAGAAGCTTTGAACGAGATTGGTATTCAAGGGATTACTGTCAGTGAGGTTAAAGGATTCGGTCGGCAGAAAGGGCACACTGAGCTCTATCGCGGAGCTGAGTATGTGGTTGATTTTATCCCGAAGATTAAGATGGAAATTATTGTCTCAGATGAAATTGTTACACAAGTTGTCGATACTATTGCTGAAGCAGCAAAAACCGGGCGTATCGGGGATGGTAAAATCTTTGTGACCCCGATTGATGAAGTTGTTCGGATTCGGACTGGAGAACGTGGTGAGGATGCTATTTAAAATAAAATTTGTTACGTCGGTACTGTGAATACATAAACTTTAAAAGGAGCTGTAGATGATGACCCCAAATGATGTTCTTAAGTTTGCTGAAGAGAATGATTGCCAGATGGTCGATTTTAAATTTCTGGATTTTGTCGGTATCTGGCAACATTTCAGTGCCCCGGTCGACCAGTTCAGTGAAGATACCTTTGAAGAGGGAATTGGTTTTGACGGGTCTTCAATTCGTGGTTGGCAACCAATTCACAATTCTGACATGCTTTTGATCCCCGATCCATCGACGGCTAAAATTGATCCGTTTATTCAGGTCACAACCCTGAGCCTTATCTGCGATATTATGGACCCAATTACTCGTGAAGGTTACAGTCGAGATCCCCGTTTTATTGCTAAAAAAGCTGAAGCCTATCTAAAGTCTACCGGGATTGCTGATACTGCCTACTTCGGTCCTGAAGCTGAATTTTTTGTTTTTGATGATGTTCGTTATGCTTCCAGTGCGAACGAATCATTTTATTCAGTTGATTCAATCGAGGGTGCCTGGAATACCGGGCGTGAGGAATTTCCGAACCTTGGCTACAAACCTCGGCACAAGGAAGGTTATTTTCCCTGCGCTCCAACTGATTCACATGTCGATCTTCGTAACGAAATTGTGCAAGTTTTACAAAGTGTCGGCATTGTTGTTGAAGTTGTCCACCATGAAGTATCTACCGGCGGGCAAAATGAAATCGGCATCAGATTCAATTCCCTGCTGATGATGGGTGACACCCTTAAATGGTTCAAGTATATCGTTAAGAATGTCGCCCACCGTAATGGAAAAACAGTCACTTTTATGCCAAAACCAATTTTTAATGATAATGGTTCAGGGATGCATTGCCACCAGTCACTCTGGAAAGATGGCAAGAACTTGTTTGCCGGTGACGGCTATGGAGGACTGTCAAAGACCGCAATGTACTATATTGGTGGCATCATCAAACATGCTAAAGCGCTATGTGCTTTTACCAATCCGACAACCAATTCCTACAAGCGTCTGGTGCCTGGATTTGAGGCACCGATCAATCTGGCCTATTCCAACCGTAATCGTTCTGCATCACTGCGAATTCCAGTTGCCAACAGCGATAATGGCAGGCGAATTGAATATCGTACCCCGGATGCATCTGCAAATGGCTACATGGCCTTTGCCGCCCAAATGATGGCAGGACTGGATGGCATTGAAAACAAGATTGATCCGGGTCAACCACTCGATAAAGATATCTATGGTTTATCACCAGAGGAACTAAGGGATATCCCGACGGTGGCAACTTCTTTGGAGGATGCTCTTGATAACCTGGAAGTAGATCACGATTTCTTGCTCAAGGGAGATGTCTTTACCGATGATGTGATTGATATGTGGGTCAGTTACAAGCGCGAAGCTGAGATTGATCCAGTACGGATGCGTCCTTGTCCGGAAGAGTTTGCTCTGTATTTTGATTGCTAATGTTGGCGTTGTGAAAAGTCCGACCTACTGCGTTACCGTATTTTTTCAGGATCTCGACAGACTGATGGATGTCTTCACCCTGAAAAATTACCAAGCCTTGCATGGCAAAATTTTTATTTAGTCATCCAGTTGTAAATACAAAAAGAGCCTCCGAGTTCCCCCGGAGGCTCTTTTTGTATGAAAATATTTGAAAAAAATCAGGCAGCAGTCTCTTCCTTAACAATATGCAGATCTTGCTGAGGATAAGGAATAGAAATTCCTTCCGCATCAAAACGCAATTTAACCGTTTCCTGAGTGTCAAACAGAACCGGCCAATAGTCACCGCTTTTTACCCAGGGGCGCACAACAAAGTTAACACTGCTGTCAGCAAGTTCCGACACGCCAATGGTTGGGGCTGGATCTTTTAAAACCCGCTCATCCTTAGCTAGAATATCTTCAAGAACTGCACGAACCTTTTTCAGATCGTCATTGTAGCCTACGCCAATCACCAAATCGACCCGACGGGTTTCTTTAGCCGAGTAGTTGGTGATCGTGCTGCCAATAATCTGCCCATTGGGAACTGTAATTTCTTTGTTATCGCCAGATCTCATTTTTGTACTGAAGATCTGGATCTCTTCAACAACACCAGAAACCCCACCTGCCTCAACAAAATCACCAACCTTGAAGGGGCGAAACAGGATCAGCATAAATCCTGCAGCAAAGTTTCCCAGGGTTCCCTGCAGTGAAAGTCCAATAGCCAAACCGGCTGCCGCAAGAATTGCCGCAAAGGATGTGGTCTCAATGCCAAGTTTCCCAAGCGCCGCAAGAATAACAAAAATCATTAATGCAACATAAACTAAGGTTTTAACAAATTTGACCAGAGTTTCATCAATATTACTCTTGTTCATCATCTTGGCGACAACATTGGTAATGATACGCGCAACAATCCGACCAACAACGAATACAACTATTGCCCAAATAAGTGGCAAGCCATAACTCTGTACCAGTTCAACTAATTTATCCGTAGAAATTGACCCCATCCTGTCCTCCTGTTTGATTTAAACATTTTCATCAATCCTCCGAATGAAGATCGATTCTCTAATGAAGATATTAACAGGGCTGGATAAAATTGCAACTTAAAACATGACAAATTTAGATAGCATTCTTGGAAATATAGTTTTTTACCAACTCCTTGTCTGCAGTAATCGTCACAACTTTTTTCTCGCGAGAAGCTAGTTCAGACAATGCGGCTGGAAGATCTGGATCTATACCCGTTGCATTTTTTACGGCACTGGCAAATTTCGCAGGATGTGCAGTCGCCAGACAAACTAATGGATAACTAGAATCATTGACTTTTTGACCAACAGCAATGCCGACCGCTGTATGTGGGTCGAGAACATATCCCGTTTTATTGAGGAACGCTCTGATCGTGGCGAGTGTTTCATCATCATCGATTGAAGAAGAGGTGAAATCGAGTTTTAGCTGTTTTTTCTGTGCATCGGTAAACTCAAGGCGCCCATTCAGTTTAAAACTCTCCATTGCCTGAGCAACTTTTTCAGCATTACAATCAAGTAAGTAATAGAGGTAACGCTCAAAGTTACTCGCAACCAGAATATCCATAGATGGTGAAAATGAATGGTGCACATCGGCCATTGAGTAGTCACCAGCGTTAACACCGCGACTGAGAATATTATTGGAATTTGTCGCTAAAATGAGTTGATTGATTGGTGCGCCCATTTTTCTGGCAATATACCCAGCAAAAATATCACCAAAATTACCAGTTGGAACAGCTACATTAATCTGCTCCGCTCCAGTTTTTTGACTCACTTGGAACCAGGCATAGAAAAAATAAACGACCTGCGCCAGAATACGCACCCAGTTGATTGAATTGATTGCTCCTAAGGTGTAGTGTTCTTTAAATTCAAGGTCGCCAAAAATTTCCTTAACAATTGACTGGGCATCATCAAAAGTCCCTTCTACTGCAATATTAAAGACATTATTATCAACTACAGTTGTCATCTGTAGCTCCTGAATCGGTGAAACACGCCCTTTGGGGTGGAGAATGAAAATATTGATATTCTCCTTACCCTTCACTCCATAAATTGCTGCACTTCCGGTGTCCCCGCTGGTGGCACCGATGAGATTCATTTTTTTACCGTTTTTGCAGAGAAAATATTCAAACAGATTACCAAGAAATTGTAATGCGACATCTTTGAATGCAAAGGTAGGCCCGTGAAATAATTCCAGAATATACAGATTATCCTGCTCGATAACCGGGGTTATTTGCTCATGATCAAAGTTGGCGTAAGATCGGTCAATGATATCTTTAAGCTCCGCTGCAGGGATATCTGTGGCGAACTTTGATATAATCTGGAAAGCGAGTTCAGGGTAGGGGAGATCACTGAGTTTTTTTAACTCATTTTTTGATAATACTGGAATCTTTTCCGGCAGGAGCAGTCCTCCATCATCTGCCAGACCCATCATCACCGCTTCACTGAAACTTAATCCCTGGACTTTCCCTCTGGTGCTGCAATATTTCATATCAGTTCTCTTTCATACTAAAGATTATTCTGGATTGGGATAGGTATTAAATCTTTTCATCTTAACAATAAAAATGTACAAGTGGAAGTTGTTGTTGAATTAAAAAAAGCGGGAGTTTCCTTTTGGACAACTCCCGCTTGGTGACGCATATTGTTAAAGTTATTTTTGAATTAATGATTGTTTTCTTGTGCATCAACCACGGCAACAGCAGCCATGTTGACAACGTCAGCAACGTCATCGCCCCGTTGCAGTACGTGTACCGGTTTTTTCGTTCCCATCAAGATTGGTCCAACAGCTTCAGCCCCACCCAATTTACTCAGCAGTTTATAGCTAATATTACCGGACTGTAGATCAGGGAAAATAAAGACGTTAGCATCGCCCTTAAGTGTTGAAAATGGAAATTGTGCTTCTGTCAGTTCAGGATCAAGAGCAACATTCGCCTGAATTTCACCATCAACAACCAAATCAGGTGCCTGCTCTTTTACCAGAGCTGTTGCTTTCTTAACTTTTGCGGTTAATGGATGGCTGGTACTGCCAAAGTTAGAGAAAGAGAGCATCGCAACTTTAGGAACAATATCAAACTTACGAACTTCTTCAGCTGCCAAGATGGCTGTCTCTGCTAATTCTTCCGCAGTTGGGTCAATTGTCACCGTGGTATCAGCAAAAAAGACCACCTTTTTTTTGAAAACCATCATGTACATCCCATGAACTTTTGAAAGTTCTTCCTGTTTTCCAATAATCTCCAGGGCTGGCTGGATAGTCTCAGGATAGTGATGATTGATACCAGAAAGCATGGTGTCGGCATCGCCTTTTTGTACCATCATGGCACCAAAATAGTTGTTGTTTACTTTGATTTGGCGTTTTGCCCCAGCACGGGTCACCCCTTTACGTTGGCGCATTTCAAACAAGGTATCGATATAATTTCCACGTTTATCACAGGTCATTGGATCAAGAATCTCAATATCACCAAGATTGAGTTTCAGTGTCTCAATCCGAGCACGAATTTCTTTTTCATTGCCAAGAAGAATTGGAATAGCAATTTTTTCATTGATAAGAATTTGTGCAGCACGCAGGATTTTATCCTCTTCACCCTCTGGGAACACAATCCGCTTTGGATTGGCTTTGGCTTTATTGATCAGTGTACGCATGACCTGTTTGGAACGACCCTGCATTGCTTCAAGGCTTTCAATATATTTATCCATATCTTGAATTGGTTTTCGCGCGACACCGGAATCCATTGCTGCTTGAGCGACAGCTGGGGCAACATGAAGCAAAACGCGAGGATCGAAGGGTTTCGGAATGATATACTCACGTCCAAATTGGATATCCTCTCCGGCGTACGCTTTGCGGACTGAATCTGGGACATCTAGTTTAGCCAAATCTGCAAGAGCTTTAACAGCGGCGGCCTTCATCTCTTCATTGATGGCACTGGCATGGACATCAAGTGCACCACGGAAAAGGAACGGGAAACAGAGGACATTGTTTACTTGGTTAGGGTAATCGCTGCGACCGGTGCCGACAATCGCATCGGAACGCACTGCTTTTGCTTCCGGAGGGGTGATTTCTGGGTCAGGATTGGCCATGGCAAAGATGATCGGGTCATGGGCCATTGATTTGACCATGTCCTGCGACAGTGCACCTTTGGCCGAGACTCCAAAGAAGATATCAGCACCAACTATGGCATCTGCCAGTGTTCTGGCTTCAGTTTCTGCCGCTAAACGTGCTTTATAATCATTCATGCCCTCTTTGCGGCCTTTGTAAATAACGCCTTTGGTGTCACAGAGAATCAGGTTCTTTTTGTCGATACCCATCGTGAGTGCCAGATTTGCACAAGCAATACCGGCAGCCCCCGCACCGTTAACAATCATCTTTGCTGTTGCAAATGATTTACCGACCAGCTCCAGTGCATTTTGCATCCCGGCCGCAGCAATAATTGCAGTTCCGTGTTGATCATCATGGAAAATAGGAATGTCCATGATTTTTTTAAGTTCTTCTTCGATGTAGAAACACTCTGGTCCTTTAATATCCTCAAGGTTAACGCCACCGAAAGTTGGTTCCATAAGTTTGACTGTGCGGATAATTTCGTCTGAATCCTGAGTGTTTAGCTCAATATCAAAAACATCAACATCAGCAAAGGTTTTAAATAGAACCCCTTTTCCTTCCATAACCGGTTTCCCTGCCAAAGCACCAATGTTGCCCAAGCCTAAAACGGCGGTACCATTGGAAACAACAGCAACCAGATTTCCCTTGGCAGTATACTCATAGGCATCACTGGGATTTTTTTCAATATCCAGGCAGGGCTCAGCAACACCAGGACTATAGGCGAGACCAAGTTCGTGGCTGGTATTACAGGGTTTTGTTGTGATAACTTCAATTTTACCTTTTCGTCCAGTACTGTGGTATTTAAGGGCTTCTTCACGCATTGACATTTGGTTGTTTCCTCCTGTAAAGAGTAATTTTTTAAAAGAAGTCTGTCTATATTTGCTTCTTTTGCTACGTAAATCGATGTTCATTGAACGAAGTTTAAAATTATTTAAACTAAAAAAATATAGTTGTACTAAAAAGAAGTCAAGATTAATTATCTGGTAACATAATATAACCCCACAGGTTATCTCGCAATACTGATGCCAAATATTTATTTTAAAATAAATTCTTTTAAAGCAACATGTTAGGAAAAGAATACGCTTTATTCCTCTGAAGGCTAGCATTTTTATTGTAGAATTCAGTACTAATTGGCTAAAAATAGCCATTACTATGTGAGATTTGTGTATGGTTAGTTTATGAAAATAGGTGTTTTATCTGATACCCATCTTCATTCTCTTGATGCGGGAATGATATTAGCTCAAAAGCTGTTGGATGGCCCTTTTGCTGATGTCGAAGCAATCTTGCACGCGGGTGATCAGACCTGTCCGGATCTGGATAGCTGTTTTTATCCCATCCCCTGGTATGGCGTTCGTGGCAATATGGATGGATTGCAGAGTTTGCTACCCACCAAGAGGATCGTTGCTTTAGCACAAAAGAGGATCGGACTGGTGCATGGTTGGGGGGCACCAACCGGTATAGAAAAACGCGTTATGGACTCTTTTTCTGGAGATGATATAAATGTGTTGGTTTTTGGCCACAGTCATCGTCCCGTTTGCCGTATGGTTGGCAAGATTCTGTTGTTCAATCCTGGAAGCCCGACAGACCGTCGATCAGCACCGTATCACAC
>JASFYS010000096.1:0-25886 GCA_045047095.1 Desulfuromusa sp.
GTGATCTGGGGGCATGCTTTTGGTAACTGTGCCATCCCCTTGATTACTGTTGTTGCCCTCAGTTTTGGCTCATTATTGGAAGGATCGGTGTTGACCGAAACCATCTTTGCCTGGCCGGGGCTTGGACTTTATCTGACAAAATCATTACTTAATGCTGATATGAATGCCGTACTGGGTAGCACAATTGTTGTTGGCAGTATTTTTCTCGGGGTTAATATCTTTTCGGATTTTCTCTATAAGGTTTTTGATCCCAGAGCCCGTTGATTTTTTTGATGATTTGAGAAGTGATGACAGATAAAACAATCACATACAACAGCAGAAAAGAATGGTTGCTGACCGATACTCCCGCTTCAGCATTTCAGGCGGCTGCTGGTCGGGCCTATCTGGGGCTACTGGCATTTTTTAAAAATCGCCTGGCTGTTCTTGGATTATTTATTATCATAGCTTTGAGTTTTATCGCATTGTTTGCTCCCTACATTGCCCCTTATGACCCGATTGTGACCGATTTAAGTCATCGTTTACAGCCGTTGTCTGCAGAACATTTTTTTGGAACTGATGAAGTCGGCAGAGATATTTTCAGTCGGGTTGTCTGGGGATCGCGCCTGACACTATATATCATCGGCCTGGTTGCAATTATAGCTGCTCCTGTCGGTATTCTGGTCGGGACGATATCCGGTTACTTCGGCGGATGGTTAGATACAGTTCTGATGCGAATTACCGACATCTTTCTGGCTTTTCCTAAACTCATCCTGGCACTGGCACTGGTTGCTGCTCTTGGTCCCGGGATCGAGAATGCCATTATCGCCATTGCCATTACCTCATGGCCTCCCTATGCTCGGATCGCTCGGGGGGAAACCATTACGATCAGAAATTCTGATTTTATTCGTGCGATCAAGCTGCAGGGTGCCGGATCGATTCGCATTATCACTGGCCATGTTATGCCGCTGTGTCTCTCTTCACTCATTGTTCGGGTAACACTGGATATGGCAGGAATTATTATTACTGCTGCTGGTCTCGGCTTTCTCGGCCTTGGCGCACAGCCTCCGTCACCTGAATGGGGAGCTATGACCTCAAGTGGCAGGGCTTACATCCTGGATCATTGGTGGCTGATTACCATGCCGGGGATGGCCATTTTTATTGTCAGCCTCGCATTTAATCTACTCGGTGATGGTTTGCGTGAAGTTCTTGATCCCAAGAGCGATGACTGATGATGGCGTCGTAAAAAGTTCGACCTCCGGCGTTGCAGCAGTTTTTCAAGACCTTGACATCCGATGTATCCCTTCGCCTTTGAAAAACCACTACGCCTTGGCGGACGAAATTTTTACTGAGCCAGCTTATTTTATTTGTTTTTGTGAGACCATTACTTAATAGGTATTTTAAAATGACTCAACAAGATCAATTACTCCGGGTTAAAAACCTCAATGTTGTTTTTCCCTCTCCCAAGGGGGATGTCCATGCGGTTAAAGATGTCAGCTTTGCCCTTGGAAAAGAGAAAATTGGGATTGTCGGGGAGTCGGGATCGGGGAAATCGGTCACCGGTCGTTCGATCCTCCGCTTGTTGCCACCCTATGCCAAAGTTTCCGCCGATAAAATTTTGTTCAAGGGTCAGAACCTTCTCAGCTACAGTGAAAAGGAGATGCGTAGTATCAGGGGGAAAGAAATTTCCATGGTGATGCAGGATCCAAAATATTCACTGAATCCGGTTCGAACCGTAGGTGAGCAAATCACTGAGGCCTATATTGTCCATAGTAAAACCACAAAAGCGGTCGCAAAAGAAAAAACCTTAAAAATGTTGGAAGCGGTTAGAATCCGCAACCCGGAACAAGTTTATCGACTGTATCCCCACGAAGTTTCTGGTGGAATGGGGCAGCGGATCATGATTGCGATGATGCTGATTCCCGAGCCCAGCCTGCTGATTGCTGATGAACCAACCTCAGCGCTGGATGTCACCGTGCAGTTACAGGTTTTGGCAATTCTTGATGATCTGGTGAGTGAGCGGGGGATGGGGCTGATCTTTATTTCCCATGATTTAGAGTTAGTTTCGTCATTTTGTGATCGAATTATTATTATGTATGGCGGGCGGATCATGGAAGTGATTGATGCTGCCGATTTGCACAAATCGACTCATCCCTATACCCGTGGTTTGCTGAATTGTCTGCCGCAAATTGAGGGTGGAAAAAATCGTCTCTCTACATTGGTGAGAGATGAAGCTTGGCTTGATGCTGATTTTTCCACAGAAAAAACTGGATAAAATATGTTGTTGATTGATAATCTCAATATAACTTTTGGAAGTGGTGACGAGGCGAATCATGCCCTTAAAAACATCTCTTTCCACGTTAGTAACGGGGAAAGTTTTGGGCTGGTTGGTGAGTCGGGGTCGGGTAAGTCGACAGTGCTGAATTGTATTTCCGGCTTACTCAAAAACTGGACCGGGACAATTAAGGTCGATGGCAAAGAAGTTGAACAGAAGAGAGATCTGGCCTTTTGCCGGAAAGTCCAACTGGTTTTTCAGGATCCCTATGGTTCACTGCATCCACGTCATACCATAGACAGAACTCTCAAAGACCCACTGGCTATTCATGGTTTTGGCGATATTAACCAGCGAGTGGAGCAGGTGCTAAAAGATGTTGATCTTGGTTCACAGTTTCGTTTTCGCTATCCCCACCAACTTTCAGGTGGGCAGCGGCAGCGGGTCGCTGTGGCTCGGGCTCTGATTCTGGAACCGGAAATTATTTTGCTTGATGAACCGACTTCAGCACTGGATGTTTCCATTCAGGCCGAAGTTTTGAATTTGTTGCAGGATCTCCGCAAAGAGCGGAATCTCACCTACGTTTTGGTCAGTCATGATCTGGCGGTTATTTCCTACATGTGTGACAACTGTGCGGTTATGAGTCAGGGTGCTGTCGTTGAAATGATCAGTGCGGAACAGCTTAGAAGTGGTGATCTTAACCAGGGCTATACTCGCCAGCTGTTTGTCGCAAGCAAGGGGTATGATCGGAAAGCCATTGATCAATTTCAGGACTTCTGATTCTTTGCCGACAGAATAAAGGATTCTGGTTATCTACTTCGCTCAAGTGAAAGTGACGTTTAAGTTTATGCTCTCCATTTCCAGGGACGCATAAACCCATCCATGGGGCTTGACCGATGCCATCCGGGCGTCAGACACCCTTCCACTGGAGAGTATAAACTCAAGTGGAGCGAACTGGATAACAAAATAAAGGATTATTTATGGCCGAATATGGTGTTATCAATGTCAGTGTCAGTAACCATTATTCAAAACCGACATCCGTTTCAGACGTTGTGACTCAAGGTCTTCTAGGCGAAAAAGTTGAAATAATTGATACTCAGGAAACCCACATTCAGATTCGTCAGCAGGATGATTACCTGAGCTGGATCCCAGAAGATCAGCTTGTTGTTGGTATGGAACCTGGTGGAGATACTCATCTGCTTCGCAGTCATTTTGTCCCGATCTTTTCTTCTCCAGACCTTGATTCTCCCCGAACAAGAGATGCTGTTATCGGATCTCAACTGCAAATTGTTAATAATCAGGGCGATTGGTGCCAAATCATCCTTCCAGATGGGATTTGCGGTTGGGTAGAGGGGAACCATTTTGCTGATCCGCTCCAGTTTTCAAGTGAAAGTATTACATCTCTGGCTCAGGAATTTCTCGGTTATCAATATTTCTGGGGGGGACGCACTCCAAAAGGATTTGATTGCTCCGGATTTGTCCAGACTGTTTTTGGACTACACGGCGTAAGATTGCCGCGGGATGCCTGGCAGCAACAGCAATATCACCAAGTCTCAACAAATTTTCTCGATGCCCGGCCGGGAGATCTACTGTTTTTCAGTCGTCAATCCAGCAAAGTGATCCATGTTGCAATTTCTCTGGGTGAACAGAAATATATCCACGCCAGTGGTTGGGTTCGGCTCGATAGCTTCAATGAAGAAGATCAGGATTTTACCCGCCAACGTTCTGCTGAATTTGTTTCGGTCAATCGTTACTCGTAGATAGGTTAATATATGAAAATTACTGATATTGTTATTCAAACCATCACAATCCCTCTGTTGACTCCGTTTAAAACTGCTTTGCGGACGGTGACTGAAATTGAAAATATTCTGGTGACCGTAACTACCGATAGTGAGCTGGTCGGCTATGGCGGCGCTGCACCTACGGCGGTGATTACCGGTGATACGCTGGGGTCAATTATCGGCGGTATTAAGCATATTCGCGATAATATTGTCGGAATGGATCTCGATATTGCGGAAGTAATTTTCCAGCGGCTCAACAATTGCCTGATCGGGAATACCTCTGCCAAAGCGGCGGTCGATATGGCAATCTATGACCTGCTTGCTAAATCTTTGGGTATCCCTCTTTATCAACTGCTTGGTGGCAAGGTCAATAAACTTGAGACCGATATCACCATCAGTCTTGATACTCTAGAAAAAATGGTCACTGAAAGTCAGCAGAAACTCAAAGATGGCTTCAAGATTCTCAAAGTCAAAGTGGGTGGTGATCCGCAGTTGGATATCGAGCGGCTACAGGCGATCCAGGATGCTGTCGGGGCGGAGATAAAAATTCGTATCGATGCTAATCAGGGCTGGAACGCTAAAGAAGCTGTGCTGGTGGGGAGAGAATTGGAACGGCGAAATCTCAATATCGAACTGATGGAACAACCGGTGTCAGCGCGTGACTTTGTCGGTATGAAATTTGTGCGAGAGCAACTCTCTCTGCCGGTGGTGGCTGACGAAAGTCTGTTTTCGCCCCGTGATGCTCTGGAGTTGGTGACAATGGGGGCAGTCGACGGTCTTAATATTAAATTGATGAAATGTGGTGGCATTTACAACGCATTAAAGATAACCGCCATCGCTGAGGCAGCGAGTATCCCTTGTATGATCGGTTCGATGATGGAGTCACACGTCAGCGTGACAGCAGCTGCCCATTTTGCGGTGAGTCATTCTATCATCAAACGGTTTGATCTCGATGCCCCACTTTTTTGTAGTCAGAATCCTGCGGTCGGTGGAATCCACTATCGTGGTCCGGAAGTATGTTTATCAAATGCTGCAGGTCTTGGAATTGAAACTATTACAGCTTGAAAAGGTCTCTTAATTGTGAAGCCAAAGTATCTTGAACATATCGCTGATCTCCATCGCCGTGCATTTACCGTAGATGCCCATTTTGATCTCACTTACGACGTTGCCAACCGGCGTGAACATGGAGAGAGAAAGGTTGTCGAAGATTATTACCTGCCTCAGTTTAATGGTGGAAATTTTAATCTCCTTGTTTCGGCAATTTTTATTGATGATGTTTTTCTCCCGGAGATGGGGTTGCGAAAAGCCCTTGATCAAATCAGTTGTCTGCATGAGGAAATTGACGAATCTCCCGGAAAATTTAGAATTTGTCGCACAACGAGTGAAGCTTGCGCTGCACAGGCTGCAGGGGAACTTGCTATCTTCCTTTCTCTGGAAGGGGCAGATCCGTTACAGAATGATCTGAAATTGCTCCGAATTTTTTACGAACTCGGGGTGCGTGGTCTCGGGCTGGTCTGGAGCCGCCGTAATTATGCAGCTGACGGATCTTTTTTTACGTCAGTGCGGGAAGGGCGAAAGGGAGGGTTAACCCCTTTTGGAATTGAACTTATTGAGGCGGCTGAAAAACTTGGGATGTTTATTGATGTCAGCCATTTGAATGATGAGGGTTTCTGGGATGTGATCGATGTTGTTACAAAACCGTTGATTGCATCCCATTCAAACTGTCGCTCTCTGGCCGGTTCGATGCGAAATCTGACCGATGATCAGATCAAGGCAATAGCAAAGACAGGTGGGGTTGTCGGGATGAATGCGATTAATGTGTTTGTCCGTGATCAGGGTTGGGATGCAACAATCTCCCATTTTGTTGATCATGTTGATCATATAATCAACCTTGTTGGTGACCAGCATGTCGGGATCGGCTTTGATCTCTGTGACAGTCACGCCGATTTCATGAAAATGGTTCCGGCACTTGAGTCAAAGGATATTATCGACACCCATGCCGGACTTGGTGAGTTTACTCAGGAACTGATTATCCGCGGTTATAGTGATAATACGATTATCGCCATTCTTGGCGGGAATTTTATGCGGGTTTTTGCTGAGATATTAGATTAGATTTTACTCGCAGTGAGGGCTTTTCTGTTGAAGATTGTCGTTTAAGGCTGAATAGCATAGTGGAGAATGTTGGAAGTATTAATTTCCATGGTTTGGGTAGTTGGGCTATCCAACTGAGGGGGATAAGCTTTAATTCTGAAAAGTTCCGATCTGGTATTCTATCAGAGAGGTGTAGATAGAAATTTACGTGTAATACGTTCGACGTGTTGATTCAATATTCTCCGCCTTAATACCCCCAATTTTTTTTCTTTACTTTTCAATACTTCAATGGTTTGCCCAATTTCATCAACAAGCGATTGAACC
Source organism: Desulfuromusa sp. (assembly GCA_045047095.1). Taxonomy (GTDB): domain Bacteria; phylum Desulfobacterota; class Desulfuromonadia; order Desulfuromonadales; family Geopsychrobacteraceae; genus Desulfuromusa. The sequence continues at coordinate 6,445 of JASFYS010000096.1, forward strand.
TCTTCTTTCCAGTTACCACTGAAAAGAATGGTGCACCATAGCCTTGCCGTTAGGTCATAAAGAAACTCGGAGATATTCCTAAGTACCGGATTATTTGCAGCATCATTAAGGATTTCTCGCAATCCCCTGTCAATTTTCAATAAAGCGCTCTTGTCTTTGTTGTCAAATAGCTTTTTGCATTGTGTCTGTAATTCTGACAGTTGCTGAAGGTGATCTTCCGTTATGTTGTCGGCAGCTAACTTGCCAATCATTTCTTCAATTCCAAAGCGTACTTGATACGTATTCATAGTCATTTGATACTCAATTTCAAGTACCATTGTCCCGGTTCTTGGTAAAACCCGCACAAGTTGATCATATTCTAGTCTGTTCAAAACCTCTCGTAGAGGCGTACGGCTCACACCAAATTCTTTTGCCAGAACTTTTTCATTTAATATAATACCCGGAGCGTATTCTAAGCATAAAATCCGATTTTTAATTACTTGGTAAATATTGTTTTTCATGAATAAATAGCTGCCTTTTGATTCGCAATATATAATTATTTTTCGTTTTAACACGGAACTGAAATAAAGAGATAAAATGTTTATTTACTCTCCCAGGTAAGCTTCTCTGACCTTGGGATTGTGCAATAACGTATCAGCGTTATCCGCCATGGTAATTTTTCCGGTTTCAATAACATAGCCTCGATCTGCCGCATGTAAAGCTAAATTTGCATTTTGTTCAACAAGGAGGATAGTTGTACCATCTTCTCTGCTGATTTTGGTGATGATATCAAAAATTTGTTGGATAATGATAGGTGCAAGGCCAAGAGACGGTTCATCGAGCAGCAGCACTTTAGGTTTGGTCATCAATGCCCGTGCAATCGCAAGCATCTGTTGCTCGCCTCCGGAGAGGGTCCCACCATGCTGGGTTTTTCTCTCCCCTAATCTGGGGAACATTTCATAGGCATGTTGCATATCTTTCGTGATCTGGTCAGTATCTTTTCTGTAGTAAGCCCCCAATCTCAGGTTTTCCATAACCGTCAGCCGTGGAAAGATTCTGCGCCCTTCAGGAACTTGGCAAAGCCCCATGGCCGGCAATTTTTCCGCTGAAACTTTATTAATGACCTGCCCCTGGTAAAGGATCTCTCCTGCTGTAGCCTTGATGATATTGCTGATGGTCATCAGGGTGGTTGATTTTCCTGCGCCGTTAGCACCGATCATGGCGACAATTTCACCTGGGTGAATTTTTAGGGAAATCCCTTTTAGTGCCTTGATACTGCCATAGCCCGAATGGACGTCCTTAAGTTCAAGAATCGGTTCCAACAGTTACTCCTCCCTTTCGTCAGATCTGTGACCCATGCGCTTGGCAGGGATCAGGCCTTTTGGTCTGAACAGCATCATCAATACCATTACTGCACCGAATGCCAGCATCCGATAGAGTTCAAAATCCCTGAACACCTCGGGTAGAATAATTAGTGCCGCTGCGCCCAGAATAACGCCGGGGATAGAGCCCATGCCACCCAGAACGACCATACAGAGGACCATCGCCGACTCAAGAAAGGTAAAACTCTCCGGACTGACGAACTTCATCCGTGAGGCAAAGAAAGCACCAGCCATTCCGGCAAACGCACCACCCATGGCATAAGCTAGAAGCTTATAAATAAAGGTGTTGACCCCCATCAGCTCAGCGGCGGTTTCATCTTCACGGATTGATTCCCAAGCACGACCGATGCGGGAAAAATTCAATCTGTGAACCCCGATAATGGTGATAATCGCCAGTCCCAAGGCAACGTAATAGAGGAGCCATAACTTTTTCAGCCACAAATGTTCCAAAGAAAACCCGTCGGCAAACGAGGGCCAGTAGATACCGGGTCGGTTGATCCCCATAAGGCCATTGGGACCATTGGTCAGGGTCATCCAGTTATTAAGGATAATCCGGATGATTTCACCGAATCCCAACGTGACAATTGCCAGGTAATCACCCCGCATCCTCAAAGTGGGATAGCCGACACAGGATGCAACCAGCAGGGCAAAAATGGCGGAAATCGGAACACAGAACCAGAAAGGTATGCCAAAGTGGATATTAAGCAGAGCGTAGGTATAGGCACCGACACCGTAGAAAGCAATGTAGCCGAGGTCGAGCATGCCCGACAGGCCGACCACCACATTCAAGCCCAGACCGAGACAAACATAGATCAGAACATTGATGGCAACGTCTTGCTGATAACGACCGGTCACCAATGGGAAGACGACAGCCAGGATAAATGCAACCAGCAGCCATATCCATGTTGGAACAGATTGGGAGGCTTTTGCGCCACCGACCCATACCTTGCCTATGGGATTCGTAGCAAAGGCAAGACCGCCATTCTTGTTTAGCATCCAGACAACCAGACAGATGAAAGATCCGGCAACAATATAAAGCCAGAGAGTCAGGGATGTGCCAAACGTGAGGGTTCCATCGGGATGTATGCCCAATAGTGGCCATATTAGTCCCAGGATCCATATCATACCAATTATATAGGTTTTAAAAACCTTTTTAGACCCTTGTGTCATCAACATTCTCACCCATAATTCCAGTTGGTTTAAAATAAAGCACCCCGATCAGGATAAGAAACGCAAACACATCCTTGTACTGCCCGGAGATGTAACCAGCACCGAACACCTCAACCAGACCGATAATCAAACCGCCAATCATTGCACCGGTGATATTTCCAATGCCACCGAGAACTGCTGCGGAGAACGCTTTGATGCCGGGAATGAATCCCATATCATAACGCACCGAACCGTAGTAGAGCCCGACCATGATTCCAGCCGCTGCCGCAAGTCCCGCACCTATGGCAAAAGTCATAGAGATGGTTCTGTTACTGCCGATGCCCACCAATGCTGACATGGTTTTGTCTTGGGCTGTTGCCCTCATCGCCATGCCCATCTTGGTTTTGAAGACGAGGATATTCAATGTTACCAGCAGGAAGATAGTCATGGTGACAATCATTACCTGAAGATAGGAAATGCTGACCAGACCGAATTCCCAGCCACCATTGAACATTTCACCAGGATAAGGTTTGTCGAACACTCCTTGGGTCAGCATCAGTGCGTTGGAGAGAAAAATAGACATTCCCAAAGCAGACAACAATGCTGCCAGCCGGGATTGGTTCCGTAGCGGCAGATAGGCCACTTTTTCAACACCCATAGCCAGAAATGCGCAATATCCCATCGTCAGGATAAATGACATCCCAAGGCATAACCAGGGATGAGTTTCCATGTATCCCAAACCGGCAAAGTAGCTTAAAAGGATAACTCCAACATAGCCCCCGGCCGCAAAAAATTCACCATGGGCAAAGTTGATCAGCTGGATGACACCGTAAACCATGGTGTAACCGAGGGCAATCAGCGCGTATATGCCGCCAAGAGTCAGACCGTTAATTAACTGCTGAATAAAATAATCCATCTTTATTTCTTCATTCTTTCTAGAGTAAGGCGGTAAAAGCCGTATGACCTCTTACTGTTTTGGATCGGTCATACGGCTTTTCATTTATACAATTACTTTAAGAGACCTTCGCTCGGAGACCAATATGGTACAAACTCGCCATTAACGACTTTGTACGCAATATAAGCAGATCCTGAATCTAGATTTTTATTAAATTTAACGTGTTTGGAAGCGCCATCATAATCAAGTTTCAACATTTCAGCCTTAACCTTTTTTGGGTCTGTGGTGCCAGCGGCCTTAATAGCTTTGAGGAGCGCAATCCCAGCATCATATGCATATGTGCCGTAGCCACCAACTTCACCATATTTGGAATTAAAGATTTTTTGGAAATTCCTATAAGTATCGGTTGTTTTATCTGTGTAGCCATAGGTCAGATAAATTCCTTCAACCGCATTTTTACCAACTTTCATGAAGTTTGGATGAACCATAGCATCCTCAGAAATGATCTGAGATTTAAGACCCAGTCTTTTTGCCTGGATAGCCATCAGACTTCCACTAGAATGGTTCTGCAGACTCATATAAAAAATATCGGCATTTTTAGATTTTGCCATGGTCAGAATAGCTGAAAAGTCTTTATCTCCCTGGTTAACGTGATCATGGGTAAGGACTTCAATTCCTGATTCCTTACACGCTTTTGCAACGCCATCGGCCAGACCTTGAGAGTAAGTGGTTTTATCGTCAACGATAAAAATGGTTTTTGCGCCAAGTGCTTCTTTCATGAATTTTACTGCTGCAGGACCCTGAGCATCATCACGTCCACACATTCTGAACACATAGGGAAGACCGCGGTCTGTGACATCCTGGTGAGTAGACGCCGGGGTAATCATGAAAATATCTTCTTCGTCAAGAGTTGAAGAAGCTGGGATGGTGGAAGAAGAACAATAGGCTCCGACAACACCGACAACCTCAAGGTTGATCAACTTATTGGCTGCAGCAACAGCCTGCTTCGGGTCACAGGCGCTATCCTGTGGGAATAGCTCGATTTTATCGTACCCTGGGATTCCGCCTGCTTCTTCAACGACTTGAATTGCGGTCAGTACACCATTTTTAATGTCGTTACCATCGGCGGCATAAGGGCCAGTCAGGGGGCTCAGGGAACCAATTTTCAACGTTTTTGCAGAAACTGGGCCAAACAAAAATGAAACCAGAACAAGACTCATCACCACAATTGATAAAACTTTGCTTTTCATGTTTCCTCCTTATGACTTACTGGTTAGCGGGCTGACCGAGATAGGCTTCAATAACCTTCGGATTTTGCTGAATTTCTTGCGCGCTGCCTTCAGCAATCTTCTCTCCACGATCAACACATATAATATGATCACAGACACCCATGACCACTTTCATATCGTGCTCCACCAGGAGCACATCAATTCCAAGATCTTTTATGCGTACAATGTCGGTCATCAACTCTGCTGATTCACTAGGATTCATCCCTGCAGCTGGTTCATCCAGCAATAATATCTGTGGTTCCGATGCTAAGGCTCGGGCAATTTCCAATCGTCTCTGTAGGCCATAAGGCAGACTGGATGCCACGTTGTCTGCATAGTGATCGACCCCCATGAACTTTAATGCATCCAGTGCCCTTCTCTTGATAAATGCTTCTTCTTCTTTCTGGGATGCCGTCCTTAAAAGGGAACCAATGATCCCTTTGCCTGAGCGACAGTGTCTGCCGATCATGGCATTTTCAATAGCGGTCATGGCCGAAAACAAACGGATGTTTTGAAATGTTCGAGCAATCCCTTTTTCAAGAATCGAATAGGGTCTGTTTCCCAAGATACTTTTATTGTTGAAGATCACATCGCCTGACGATGCCTGATAAACGCCGGTTAAGACATTGAAAACCGTAGTTTTCCCTGCACCATTTGGTCCAATCAGTCCGACAATTCGGCCATTGCCGATGGTAAAACTCAAATTGGATAATGCTCGCAGCCCACCAAATTGTACGGTCACATTTTTTAATTCTAATTCTGCCATTTAATTTTCCAACTCTAAAAAATCAGTGTTATCTGCATGAGAGGTAAAACAGCCGAGATTAAAGGGGCAACCATGTGCCCACTTTCTTTTCTATGGCTCGCTTGTAAATCAACGGAGCAACAGCCATATCATCCAGAGCTAGTCCCAAGTTGGCAGCAAATGTTTTTTCACCCGGATTCTCCCTGCCTACTTTTTTCCCGGCTGCCAGTTCACCAAGTTCCGCATAAATATCCGGGCATTCCTGGAAATAACCACCCACGTCTTTATAGTAATTATATTGACCGATCTGGTCTGTAGTCCATTTGTCCGCTTCTTTCAAGGCTTCGCGGGCAAAATAGGAATCAAAATCGACCAGTGAGGCAAAAGTTCCCTTGTCCATCCACCCGGCCTGGATGGTGGCATGGGGGGTCTTGAGAATAGGTCCGGCGGTCACAACAATATCGCAGCCGGTTACTGCTTTTCTGGGTTCGTCTACGATATCCACTTCCAACCCTAGGCTTTCACCGAATTTGGCCAGTTTTTTAGCTTGTTCCGCACTGGTATCAAACGCATTCACTTTTTTCAGTGGAAACAGGACATTCATGGCTTCCAGGTTGCTGTGACCCTGGACACCACAAGCCAGAATGCCGATCGTGGACGATTCCGGTCGAGCCAAATATTTGGCGGAAACAGCTGAGGCTGCGCCGGTTCGCATGGCGGTAATCCAGGCGCAATCCATAACTGCAACAGGTATTCCGGTTTCAGGGTCGTTCAAAATCAACAAACCAGTAATATAAGGAAGACCCTTAGCCTGATTTCCAGGGAAACCACTAACCCATTTGACCCCGGCAGCTTTCATCGCCGGAATAAAGGCAGGCATGGCATGAATAAAGTTGTCGCTGCCTTCCCCGGGGTGAATTCCAGGTTTTGGTGGCATTTCCACACGTCCATTGCCCATCTCTATAAATCCCTTTTCAACGGCATCCACAACTTCGGCCATGGTCAAGCCAGTGTTGGCAACGTCTATCTGGCTTAAATAGAGAATCTGTTTTCCAAGTGTCATGTCTTCCTTCTCCCCGTTCAGTCGCACACTTCTAAACATTGTTTCATAAATTAATCAAAATAGTAGAATTCTACGATTCAATAATGCGCATCAAAGGGCCGATCCACAAAGTGTAACGACCCTTTAATTACTCTAGATATCGAACTTGATTCCCTGTGCTAATGGCAGGGTGCGCCCGTAGTTGATCGTGTTAGTCTGACGACGCATGTAAGCTTTCCACGCATCAGATCCTGATTCGCGACCGCCACCAGTCTCTTTTTCACCGCCGAATGCGCCCCCAATCTCTGCTCCTGAAGTTCCAATATTGACGTTAGCTATACCACAATCCGAACCAGTTGCGGAGAGGAATTCTTCTGCTTCTAATAGGTTCTGGGTGAATATGGCAGAAGAGAGACCTTGAACAACTCCATTGTGTAATGCGATAGCATTTTCAACATCTCCTTGATACCTGATCAAATAAAGAATCGGTGCGAAAGTTTCTTCTTGTACGATTTCATAGCTATTTTTAGCTTCAACAACCGCAGGATTGACGTAACAGCCCGACTCATAACCTTGACCTTTGAGTACTTCGCCACCACAGATGACTTTGCCACCTTCCTTGACAACTTTTTCAAGTGCCAGAGTGAAATCGGTGACAGCATATTTATCAATCAATGGACCAACGTGATTATTTTCGTCAAGAGGATCGCCGATCTTTAAACCAGAATAGGCCTTGACTATGGTTTCTTTGACTTTGTCATAAATCGATTCGTGGATAATCAGGCGGCGGGTTGAGGTGCAGCGTTGTCCGGCTGTTCCTACCGCACCAAAAACTATAGCTGGCAGTGCCATTTTCATGTCGGCATTTGGTGTCAGGATAATGGCATTATTGCCACCAAGCTCAAGAATCGATTTACCAAAACGCCTTGAAATAATTTCGGCGCCATGGCGACCAACCTCGGTAGACCCGGTGATCGATATCAACGGTACACGTTTGTCATTAAGGAGCTTTTCGCCAATGGAAGAACCGCGACCAATGATCAGGTTGAACAAACCTTCAGGAAGATCATTGGTTTTGATAACCTCTGACAGTATATTTTGTACCGCAATAGCAGTCAGGGGAACTTTAGAAGAGGGTTTCCACAAGTTAGTGTCACCACAAACGGTTGCCATCATTGCATTCCATGACCAGACAGCGACAGGGAAGTTAAAAGCGCTGATTGTTCCAACAATTCCAAGAGGATGATACTGATCATACATCCGGTGATGTTCTCGTTCTGAGACCGTTGTTACGCCGTAGAGTTGCCGGGACTGCCCTACCGCGAGATCACAGATGTCGATCATCTCTTGAACTTCACCTTTGCCTTCCTGAAGAGACTTACCCATCTCATAGGAAACGAGAGTTCCCAAAGCATCCTTATGTTTGCGTAGCTCTAACCCGATTTGCCGTACAACTTCTCCTCGTTTAGGAGCGGGGACTTTTCGCCACTGCCTGAATGCTTCATCTGCTTTGACAATGATTTGATCGTAGTCCTGTTCTGAAGCAAGATAGACGCTGGCAATTAATTTGCTGTCAACTGGGGAAATAACTTTCAGTTCACCCTGATCAGTTGTTTCGTTCCACTTGACACCAGTTGCTGCACCAAAGTTTTTTTCCTTAATGCCGAGCTCTTTTAAGAAATTCATTGTTATCTCCGTATGTGTACTTAACGCGAAACATGCTGTTTAGAAACTATAAACGGCGCTGTATGAAGTGATACATTCGAGCCCCAATTTCATAATACAGACCACGTAACAACCTTGTCGAAATATCTTCTTGTTCCGTTACCGGCAGGGGAATATTTTCTGAGGATTCAGTCTGTGTGTATTCTGCTAAAAGTTTACCAAATACTGTCCCAGGACCAATGCCTCGTCCATTGTAACTAGTGATGGTAACAAACCCCTTGTCTAAAATATGAAATTTTGGAATGTTGTCGGTTGTCATTCGAATAATACCGTCCCACGCATGTTCTAACTCTATATGGCCAATTTGAGGAAAAACCTTTTTGACTGAGCGCAAGGTCCATTTTTTATGTAGATTGTAAGCACCGTGTCGTGCTTGACCAACACTTCCAACAATAAGACGACCGTCTCTATCAAGTTTGTAAGAAGATAGGATTAAATTTGTATCCCATGCCGGTTGCCCTCCAGAAAGTATGGTTTTACGAATTGTTTCCGGTAAGGGGGGAGTGGCAAATTGAAAATAATTAAATGGCACCATCGAATTTTTCTGATCCTTAAAAGCGTAATCTGGATAGCCTTGTGTCGCCAGAATAACCCATTTTGCTGCCACTATCCCACCAGGTGTTTTTAACTGCCATGTGTCACCGTTTCGTTTACATGAGGTTACCGGGGAATTAACATAAAGTTTCGCCCCAGCTTTTTGTGCTGCTGTAGCTAGACCATAAGCATAAGACAAGGGCTGAATTTGCCCAGCTCTTTTATCTAACAATGCCCCATGGAAAACGTCGCTGCCAATCATGGGGGCCGCTACATCCTTACTCAATAAGGTGACAGGAGCATTTCTTCGTTGCCATTGTTCTTCACGTTGACGCAAAACTTTGTATCCCGCCAGAGAATCAGCACAATGTAGTGTTCCTTTACGGATAGCATCGCATTGAATCTCATGTTTATTAATCAATTCGAAGACCAAATCAGGAGAGGCTCCAAGAACATCGAGGACCTGTTCTCCATACTCAGAACCCATTTTTTCAATAATCTCATCAGGTTTAAGCCACAGTCCCGCATTGACAAGACCAACATTACGACCAGAACCACCATAGCCAATACTTTTTGCTTCAAGCAGGGTTACGTTAGTCCCGCTTTCTGCTAAATGTAACGCTGCTGACAGGCCGGTATAGCCCCCACCAATGACGGCAACATCCAACTTATGTTCGCCTTTGATTGGAAACAATGCTGGGTGTGGTGGGGCAGTCACAGTCCACACACCATGGGTTTTAGTAGAATTATTCATAATTCATTTTCCTTGTCTTGATTTACATAAATTCCATACAAAACTATAAAATGTCTGTGGTATACCACTAATATTATCAAAACATGAACAAAGGTATACTGCTTAGTTTTTCTCTTGTCAAGTTTTTTCAGAACGACATTCTAGAAGAAACGGGATTGATTCTATTGTGTTTTTTAGAACTAGGTATCTAACTTAGAAAGAGAAAATTAGTTAACTGATTTGAGTAGTTAAGATCACGATATTCGCTATAATATTAGTTGGTTAGCAGATTCCTTTGAAAACTGATTATCATAGATTGACTACGACAAAGACATTCTAGTCATTCTTTTTAAGATTTTATGTTGGCATTCGCCGCTGCTTGGATTAGGCTTAATATTTTGAAGGGAGGCTTTGCAATGAAAATCGTTGTTTTAGGTGGTTTGGGTTCCCAGGGGCGTGGTGCACTGCTTGATCTTGCCAATAGTGATCAAGTTGATGAAATTATTTGTGCTGATGCCAACCTGGATGGTTGGGATCGCTTTGCTGCAAGTTTTGATGCGAAAAAAATCACACCGGTCAAAATTGATGCGTCCTCAAGGGATTCGCTGGTGACTCTGTTAAGGCAGAATGTTGCTGCTGCTATTGATCTGCTACCGCTTAAGTTTATGTTGACTGCTTTTGAGGCTGCTATTGAAGCTAAAGTTCCACTGGTGAGTACTAACTATGCCCATCCCTTGCGCCATCTTCATCAGCAGGCCGTTGATGCCGGTGTCAGCTTGATGCCCGAGTGTGGTTTTGATCCCGGAATTGATCTGGTTCTGTTCGGTTACGGGGTGAAGCAGTTTGATAAAGTGACGGTGCTCCATTCTTGCTGTGGTGGGTTTCCCGAAAAAAGTGCCTGTAATAATCCTCTCAATTACAAAGTGACTTGGAATTGGGACATGGTACTGACCAGCACCAAGCGGGATTCAACCTTTATCCATCAGCGGGAAAAGGTTTTGATTCCTGCAGCGGAGCAGCACAGTGAAAAAAATATTACGACCATAGATTTTCCAAAAATAGGGGAGTTGGAAGCAATCCCTAATGGTGATGCCGCTGTTTATGCCGATATTCTCGGAATTGCTGATACGATCGAGGAAACAACCCGCTACGCACTGCGCTGGCCGGGCTGGGCTGAGTTTTGGCGGCCATTAAAGAGGTTGGGCTTCCTCTCTGATGAACCCCTTGATTTCTCTGGATGTCAGGTTACTCCCCATCAGTTTGTCTCTAAGCTCATTGGCCCACAGATTCAGTATCGAAACGATGAAAAAGATCTAGTCGTCATGCAGAATGTCTTTGAGGGGGTAAAAAATGGTGTCAATAAACGGCTGACCATGAATCTGTTGATTGAAAGAGATCTGGAATCGGGGCTTTTTGCCATGAACAAAGGGGTTGGTTATCCAGCGAGTATTGTTGCGCAGATGCTGGCTAAGGGTGAAATTAAGTCCAAGGGACTTTTATCACCTGCTGTCGACATTCCGGCAGAAAAATTCATGGCTGCATTGTCTGATCGGGGGATAATGGTTGAGATGGTGGAGCAGGTTCTATAACCCAACATGAAAAGTCATCGTTAGAAAACATTTACTTTTTCTGACAGCCACTCTTTAAAATTTTTCAACACCTGATTTAAGCCGTTTTCTTCAGGATAGATCAAATAATAAGCAGCATCACTTTCGACCGGTAGTTCATAGACAATCATCAATTCTTCTCTTTCCAGCTCTCTTGCGACCAGGTAGCGTGGAATCAGGCCGATCCCAAGACCGGCACATGCTGCGCTGATCAAAATAGAAAAATGTTCATAACGTGCACCCCGTACCGCATTAGAACCAGAAATCCCGCCATGATTGAGCCAGATCCGCCAGGCATCGGGCCGTGAAGTGAGGTGAAGTAGGGAGTAGTTGAAAATTTCATCAATTTGACGCAGGGGTTTTGCATTAATCAGCCTGGGGTTACAAACGGCAACGACATCTTCGCTGAAGAGGAAGTCGGCAATGGTTCCCGGCCAATTGGGCTGACCAAAATGGATCGCCGCATCAAAGGGTGTCTCCTGAAAAAGAAAAATCTCCGAGCGGGCTGACATGTTAATAGTGACTTGTGGATATTGCTGATAAAAATCGCCAATTCGTGGGATTAGCCATTGTGAACAGAAAGTAGGAAGGACTGCTAATTCAAGAATTTCCTGTGTTCCACCGTGGGACATGATGTTCAACATGTCCTGCTCCATTTGTTCAATTGATTTTCTCACCTGCTGGCTGTAAAGCAATCCTGCTTTGGTCAGAATAACCCGCTTCTTGATCCGTTTGAACAACTTCAATCCCAGTTGACCCTCCAATACGGCAATTTGGCGAGAAATGGCACTTTCGCTGAGTGCCATTTCTGTTGCGGCACTGGAAAAGCTTTGATGTCTGGATGCAGATTCAAAAGCAAGTAGTGCACTGCGGCTGGGGATTGTCCTTCTCATGACTTAAACTCCACAAACAATATTTTAAGAGATTGCCCCTCTATGACTCAATAATCATCTAACTTAACAATTTAAAACGAGATATTTAATATTTCAACAAATTCAATCTTATCACTATGGATGATAAAAAGTCATCAACTGATGCTTATATATTGTTTTACAGCGTTGTTTTTAAGTCGATATAATCGCCACATTTGAAGTTTAAAGGAGCGATATTTATGTTAACAGGAAATGAGCTTCCCTGTATCAGTAGCGAGTTGGGAACCGTCACCAAAGATTTACTCGACAGAAAAAAACAGTGCGTTTCCAGAGGGATTTCCAATCTGGCACCGATTTTTATCGAGAGCGCCAAAGGTGCGGTCGTCCGGGATATCGATGGCAACGTCTATCTCGATTGTTATGGTGGCATCGGAGTACTGAATTGCGGACACTGCCCGGATAAGGTCGTTTCTGCCATTCATGAGCAGTCGGAGAAGCTGATCCACTCCTGTTTTAGTGTTTCGATGTATGAAAGCTACATCAATTTGGCTGAAAAATTGGTCAAGCTGGCACCGGGAGAAACCCGGAAAAAGGTCGCTTTTTTTAATAGTGGTGCCGAAGCGGTAGAGAATGCGGTTAAAATCGCCAAAGCCCATACCGGTAAGTCAGGGTTAGTGGCTTTTTCTGGTGGTTTCCACGGTCGAACTCTGTTGACCCTGACATTGACCAGTAAAGTTAAACCCTATAAAGCAGGATTCGGCCCGTTTGCCAGTGAAGTTTACAAGGCCCCCTTTGCTTATTGTTATCGTTGTCCATTCAAGTCGACCTATCCTGAATGCGGGATGCATTGTCTAGAGCACTTTGAGCAATTTTTCACCAGTGATGTTGATCCCGGTGATGTTGCCGCTATCATTATTGAACCGATCCAGGGGGAGGGTGGTTTTGTCGTTCCGCCAAAAGAGTTTCTGCCTGGGCTGAAAAAGATTTGTGAAAAACATGATATCCTTTTTATTGCCGATGAGATTCAATCCGGATTTGCCCGAACCGGCAAGATGTTTGCTGCCGAGCACTTTGATGTTGTTCCGGATTTGATGACGGTGGCAAAATCAATTGCTGCCGGATTGCCACTCAGTGCCGTGGTTGGAGAAGCTGATATTATGGATGCCCCGACGGCAGGACAGTTAGGGAGCACCTACGGGGGGAATCCGGTAACTTGTGCCGCAGCATTAGCAGTCCTTGAACAGATCGAAACAGCCGATCTTCAGAGTCAGGCAGCGCAGGTCGGCAACAAGATTGTCAATACTATGGAAGATCTGCAACAACGGTTTCCCCAATTGGGTGATATTCGTTCACTGGGGGCGATGGTTGCGGTGGAATTTGTCAAAGATCCGCAAACCAAACAGCCCGACAAAGAGGCGGTTGTTGCGATTATTGCTGCTTGCTTTAAACGGGGTTTGTTGGTGATCAGTGCTGGGTTGTTTGGCAATGTGATCAGGTTTTTACCGCCGCTGGTGATAACCAAAACGCAGATCGACAAAGCTATGGCTATCTTTAGTGAAGCGGTCATCGAGGTTTATGGAAAACGGGCATGATAGAATCAAGGAGAGATCATGAGTAAAAAAACAACTGCTGGAAATCGGGGTAAAAGTGCCGGTTCCGACTGTTATGTTGAATTGGAATTGACCTCCACCGGCGGAATTCAGCTAGAGTTGAAAAGCAAAGTAAAAGCACTGTTTGGGGATAAAATTCAAGCCTTATGTCTGGATATTCTGAACTGTTTCGAGATTGAACACGCCAACATTTACGTCGAGGATAACGGTGCTCTTGATCATGTGATTGCGGCCCGGGTTGAAGCGGCGATCAAAAAACTAATCGAGACTGACAAACAGTTTCTTCCCAATATCTTACCCCAGAACACAACGGCGACAGCGCCGGATAAAAAACGTAGATCACGACTCTACCTGCCGGGAAACGCGCCCAAGTTGGCGTTGAATGCTGGGGTCTACGGTGCCGATGGGATCATTTTGGATCTGGAGGATTCAGTCGCTGCGGATAAAAAGTTTGAAGCGGCAATTCTGGTGAGAAACACTCTACGGGCCACCGACTTTTACGGTGCTGAGCGGATGGTACGAATTAATCAGGGGGAAAAAGGGCTGACTGATCTCGATTTTGTCGTTCCCCATTTTGCCAATCTGCTGCTGGTACCAAAGTGTGAAAGTGCAGAACAGCTTCAGGCAATCAATAAACGGATCAAGCAAATTCAGGAGAAAAAAAATCTCTCCCATCCCATTCATCTGATGCCGATCCTTGAAAGTGCCAAAGGGGTGTTGAATGCTTTTGAAATTGCTTCGGCAGACAATGTTGTCGCTCTGGCAATTGGTCTTGAGGATTATACCGCCGATCTGGGCGTCCAGCGCACCAAAGCTGGAACGGAATCGTTCTTTGCCCGTTGTCAATTGGTGAACGCCGCGACAGCTGCCGGGATTCAGGCAATCGATTCGGTTTTCTCAGATATCTCAAATATGGAGCTGCTGGCTGAGGTTGTTAGAGGATCAAAAGCGTTGGGTTTTCATGGCATGGGGTGCATTCATCCCCGGCAGATCAAGATTGTTCATGATAATTATGCCCCCGAAGTAGCAGAAATCGAAAGCGCTATGAAAATTGTTAATGCCTTCCATGTTGCCAGCGAAAAAGGGTTGGGTGTGGTCTCCCTCGGTTCAAAAATGATTGATCCGCCGGTGGTCAAACGGGCTCAGACAACGATTGATATGGCGATCGATATTGGGATGCTGGATCAGGACTGGAGGGATGATTATGTCGCATAAACTGGTTAAAAATAGTATTGGTCGGATGGTGCCGACAGAGATCAACGGTAAGCCCGCCGTCCCTTTTCAGGGGGTCGGTGGATATAAACCGGAAGGACGGATCCATGCGCCGAAAATTGTTTCGTGTGCTGATTATCCCGATGATGGCAATAAACAAGTTGAAAGTCTGAAAGGGGCTCTGATTAAAGCTGGTCTCAAAGACGGGATGACAATTTCAACCCATCACCATTTTCGCAATGGTGACCTGATTGCGGTGCAGATTTTTAAGATTGCTCAGGAACTTGGAGTGAAGGATCTGATCTGGTTTCCGTCAGCGGCATTTCCGTGTCAGGAAGCGATCATCGAGCAACTCGAAAATGGGACTATTCACCATATAGAAGGAAGCCTGAACGGTCCACTGGGGGAATTTGTATCGCAAGGAAAAATGCGCGGAACCGGTGTTCTCCGCTCCCACGGTGGCCGCTATCAGGCGATTCAGGATGGTGGGGTTGAAATCGATATTGCGGTAATTGCTGCCCCGACCGCTGATTCTTTTGGTAACGCCAATGGCGTTGATGGTCCTTCAGCCTGCGGCTTGCTGGGGTTTGCTCTGGCCGATTCTGAATATGCTGACAAGGTTATTGTGGTGACTGATAATCTGGTGCCTTTTCCCTGCATCCCCTGGCAGATTCAGGGCAACCATGTTGATTATGTGGTTGAAATTGAGCAGATTGGCATTCCAGAACGGATTGTTTCTGGCACCACAAAAATCACCAAAAGCCCTGATCGGCTCCAAATTGCCGAGATGACCGCCCAATTCTGTGAAGAAGCGGGTCTCATCAAGGATGGTTTCTCTTTCCAGGCCGGGGCGGGTGGGACATCCCTTTCCATCGGAAACTTCTTTGGTGAAGTTATGCGCCGTAAGGGGATCAAGGCCCGCTTTGCCCGCGGTGGCAGTAACAAATATCTGGTTGAGATGTTTGAAGAGGGGCTGATCGATTATATCCTCGATGGTCAAACCTTTGATCTCGATGGTATCCGCTCGATGCGGGAGAATCCCCATCACGTTAATACCAGCCCCTTCACCAGTTACAACTACCATGGCAAAGGTAATTTTGCCGGGCTGATCGATATCGTCATCCTTGGGGCGACAGAGGTTGATCTCAACTTCAACGCCAACGTGGTCACCCATTCGGATGGCAAGCTGTTGCACGGTATCGGTGGTTGGCAGAATTGTCTGTTCGGTAAAAACGTTATCCTGCCTATTCCGCTGTTCCGTAATCGAATCCCGATAATTTGTGACGAAGTGACGACGATATGTGGTCCGGGTGAATTGATTGATATTATTGTCACCGAGCGCGGTATCGCTATTAATCCCCGGCGGACCGATTTGCTGGAAAAGATGAAAGACTCGAAACTGCCGATCAGGACGATTTCTGAATTGAAAGAAGAGGCGGAACAGATTTGTGGTAAACCGAAAAAACCGGTTTTTAGTGATGAAATTATTTCAGCAGTCAAGTGGGTAGACGGGACAGTAATTGATGTTGTCAGAAAAATTAATGGCGTCGCACAATAATCCGCTCTACGGCGTTGTCGAACGAATTTTTTGCTTAGCCATTACAGCTAATAACCATAACAAAAGGAGATTATAAAAAATGGCCAATAGAACAATTGTCACCATGCCCGGGGATGGTATTGGAAAAACGGTATTGCCCGCAGCAGTACGGGTTCTTGATGCCGTCGGATTTGAAGCTGACTATGTCCACGCCGATATCGGCTGGGAATTCTGGTGCAAAGAGGGAAACCCGCTACCGCAGAAAACCCTTGATCTTCTGCAAGAGCACAAAATCTCTCTGTTTGGTGCGATCACTTCCAAGCCGAAAACAGAAGCCCTTGAAGAGCTTGATCCAGCACTCAAAGATAAAGGTTATGTCTATTTTAGCCCGATTGTCGGTTTGCGCCAGCACTTTGGTCTCGATATCTGTGCCCGTCCGTGTAAATCATTCAAAGGGAACCCCCTGAACTTTATCCGTAAAGGGCCAAAAGACACGATTGAAGAGCCGGAAGTTGATGTGGTTATTTTCCGTCAAAATACCGAAGGGCTGTATGGTGGTGTTGAGTGGACTGACCCGTCAACACAGGTTCATGATGCATTGATGACAAATTTTCAGTTTGCTAAAAACTTCGGTTGGTGTCCAAAAGAGGAACTGGCCATTTCAACTCGAATTTTCACGAAAAAATATTCAGAACGAATTATTCGAGCCGCCTTTGAATATGCCGACAAGCATGGTTATAAGCGAGTTACCCTGTGTGAAAAACCCAACGTTCTGCGGGAAACTTCCGGGATGATGCTCGCCATTTGTCGCGAGGTGGAAAAAGAGTATAAAGATATCTGGTTTGATTACAGCAATATCGATGCGCAAATGATGTGGCTGACCAAAGACCCGGAAAAGTACGGCATCATTATCGCTGGCAACATGTTCGGCGATATCGTTTCCGACGGTTTTGCCGGTCTTATCGGCGGACTCGGTTTTGCCTGCAGTGCCAATGTTGGTGAAGAAGTCGCTATTTTCGAGCCGACCCATGGCTCTGCCCCAAAATACGAGAATCTCAACCCTTCGATTGTCAATCCGATCGCTATGATTATGAGTGCCTGCATGATGCTTGATCATATCGGTGAACCAGAAAAGGCTGTACGAATCCGCAACGCGGTTGCCAAGGTGGTGGAAGAGGGCAAGGTTCGTGCTTACGATATGCTCAAGCTGCGTGGCTGCCAGGAAGTGATTGATCAAGGTGCCGCAACAACGGATCAAATGGCGGACGCTATTATCGCCGTCCTGTAAGCATAAAGTTAGTAAAATCGGGACTGTCCCCAGCCTCATCGGGGGCTGTCCCAAGAGTTTACGGTCAATGAAACTGCAGAGGGTTAATTTACCAGTTAAATAAATAATCTTGTGACTGTCCCAAGAGTTTACGGTCAATGAAACTGCAGAGGTTTTCGGTTTATGAAACTACAGCACTGGTTCGCGTCGCAAAAGCCTGGGACAGCCCCCGATAGAGCTGGGGACAGTCCCGTTTTTGCTTCTAGCAGAACTTTAAGTAACTCAATATAAGGACTGAATATATATGAATATTTTAGAACTATGGCCTGAAATTGACTGGATCAAAGATACCGATCTGCGTGAAAAAGTAGCAAAGGTCTGGGAAGCAGCGCTGCAAAGAAGTGCGCTGACTGCGGTAGATCTGAATACCATTCCGTTCACTCTCCTCTGTGGTCCTGATCTGAAAGTAACGTTTATGGATCATAAGCGCTGTGTGGTTCAGATTGCCAGGGATGCCGGAGAAAAATGTAATCAGTTTTTTCATGGGGAACTCCCGGTCAATATGGATGTTTTGATTGCTGGAGCCATTCTGGCTGATGTTGGTAAATTGCTGGAATATGAACTGGATGACAATGGAAAAGCAGTGCAAGGCACTTACGGAAAATATCTGCGTCACCCTTTCAGTGGCGTCTCCCTTGCTGAAGAGTTTGGAGTCCCTGCAGAGGTGACTCATATTGTTGCAGCACATGCTGGAGAAGGGGATATGGTCAAGCGGACGACAGAAGCTTATCTGGTGCATCACGTTGATTTTATGACTTTTCTGCCGTTTAAATCGCGATTGCAGGTCTGACAACGAGGCTGCTCTAGCACAACCGGGACTGTCCCCGTGCCTTTAAGTTGTTAAAGGGGGCTGTCCCATTTTGCGGCGTGACCACCGTTATCGTTTTATAATCCGTAAATACCTGGGACAGCCCCCGATGGCGCTGGGGACAGTCCCGGATTTACTGCCAATTAATAGTAAAATAAAATATGGAGTAAAAAAATGGGACAGACCTTAATCGAGAAAATTCTGGCAAATCACTCTGATCAGGATGTTGTAAACCCGGGTGAGATTGTTGATATTGAAATTGATGTGCGAGTAGCACGTGATTTTGGTGGCGCTAATGTCGTCAAAAATCTGATTAAAAATGGTCTGGAGGTTAATGATACGGAAAAAACATTTTTCACCTTTGACTGCAATCCAACCGGCTCAGACCAGAACTATGCGTCTAATCAGCAGTATTGTCGCCTTTTTGCCCGTGAAAAGGGGATTAAGGTTTTTGATATTGATGCCGGGATAGGAACTCACCTGGTGATTGAAAAGGGGCTCGCGGTTCCTGGATCTACAGTTATTTCCACCGATTCTCATGCCAATATCCTTGGTGCCATTGGTGCTTTTGGACAGGGGATGGGGGATCAGGATATGGCTGCAGCCTGGGCGAGTGGCAAAAGCTGGTTTAAGGTACCCAAGTCGGTGAAAATTATCCTGAAAGGAAAACGACCGAAAAACATCAAGGCAAAGGATATCGTCCTGAATCTGCTGAATAAATTCGGTGCCAGTCAATTGCTGGGTTATTCGGTTGAAATGTATGGAGTGGAAGTTGATAAACTCACTCTGGACGAGCGGATCACCATCTCTTCAATGGCAACGGAAATGGGTGCAATTATCGTCCTTTTCCCCCCATCTGATGAAGTGATTGCCTATGCTGAAGAGCGCTCTGGACATACATTTGAAAAAATAACTGCTGATAGTGATGCTGACTATGCTCAAACCTTCGATATTGATCTCAGCAGCTTTGTCCCAATGATGTCACGCCCCGGACATCCTGATGATACCATCGATATC
>JASFYS010000097.1:0-8728 GCA_045047095.1 Desulfuromusa sp.
TTGGATTGTTATCAGCACCTTGCCGCACAGGCACCAAGCCGACTTAAACCGAAGGGTTGGCTGCTGGTTGAAATTGGTTATCAGCAGGCCGAAGCAGTGACCGCATTATTGACGCATGCAGGGCTTAATAATGTATTTGTGCGAGAAGATTATTCCGGTCAGCCTCGTGTTGTTGGTGGCCGACTAAGCTAAAGAAAGCAGGATATTTTTGGAAAAAATAGTCATCAAAGGTGGGACTTCCCTCAAAGGTGAAGTTCAGGTCAGTGGCGCAAAAAACTCGGCACTCCCTTTACTGTTCGCTACGCTGCTTGCTACTGGCGAGAGTGAAATCGACAATGTTCCCAGTTTGCGGGATATTGATACCGCTACTAAATTACTGCGCGAACTTGGAGCTGAAGTTTCTACGCAGGATCATTGTTGTCGGGTCAATACTAAAAATGTCCAAAGTATTGAAGCCCCTTATGACCTGGTAAAAACCATGCGTGCTTCAGTATTGGTGCTTGGCCCGCTGTTAGCCCGTTTTGGGCAGGCACGGGTGAGTCTCCCCGGTGGTTGTGCCATTGGTGCTCGCCCGATCAATCTGCATTTAAAGGGGCTGGAAGCCCTTGGTGCTGATATTTGTCTTGACCGTGGTTATGTCGAGGCAACTGCAGATAAGTTACGGGGTGCAAAAATTTCATTCGATATGCCAACGGTTGGAGGGACTGAGAATCTTCTGATGGCCGCGTCTCTAGCTGAGGGTGAAACCGTCCTTGAAAATGCTGCTCGTGAGCCAGAAATCGTTCAACTCGCAGATGCTCTGAACAGTATGGGTGCAAAGATCGAAGGAGCCGGTACCGCAATTATCCGTATCCAGGGGGTTGCGAGACTGGAGCCGCTCAAATGTCAGGTGATTCCTGATCGTATTGAGGCCGGAACCTTTATGATTGCTGCAGCAATCACTGGTGGTAATGTTCTGGTTCATGGTGCTGTGAGGGAAGATCAAGAAGCATTAATCAGTAAGCTGATTGAGGCAGGGGCAGAAATTCAACCGGAAGAAGATGGCTTAAGGGTTATTGGATCTGAAAAAGTGGCATCTGTTGATATCCGTACCAGTGTCTTTCCTGGATTTCCGACCGATATGCAGGCTCAGTTTATGGCCTTGATGACTAAAGCGGAAGGAACCAGTCGAATTTCAGAGACGGTTTTTGAAAACCGTTTTATGCATGTCTGTGAATTACAACGAATGGGTGCTGATATCCAGATTGATGGTCATAGCGCGATTATTCGTGGCAGCAACAAAATAACCGGTGCCCCGGTGATGGCAACAGATCTGAGGGCGAGTGCATCGCTGATTATTGCCGGACTGGCTGCTTCAAATACCACCGAGGTCTCACGGATTTACCATCTTGATCGTGGCTATGAAAAAATCGAGAAAAAGCTTGCCGCGCTGGGTGCGAAAATCTGGCGGGAGAATGAGTAGAGTTGTAAAGGTTAAGTTGTGTACAAAAGGCCACTCTATTTCAAGATAGATGTCAGCAAAACCGATGTCCCCAGCTCCACCGGGGGCTGTCCCAAGGATTTTGCGGTGCGAATCAGAGGTGTTTCATGGGCCGTAATGACTTGGGACAGCCCCCGGTGAGGCTGGGGACAGTCTCGTATTAACTATAACTAAGAGGTAACTGATGAGTGATTGGATTACCTTCGCCCTGCCAAAGGGGCGGATTATGCAGGATTCCATGGAACTGTTTGCGCAAATTGGAATCACCTGCCCGGAAATGAACGAAAAAAGCCGCAAACTGGTTTTTGAGAATCCCGAGCAGAAATTTCGTTTCATGGCCGTGCGTGCAACCGATGTCCCGACTTATGTTGAATACGGGTGTGCCGATCTGGGTGTTGTTGGCAAGGATACCTTGCTGGAGCAAGGCAAAAATCTCTACGAGCCCCTTGATTTGAAGTTTGGTTATTGTCGTCTGGTGGTTGCTGAGCCAAAGCAGCTGAAGGAGATTGATAACCCTCTGAATTGGTCAAATATCCGGGTTGCTACCAAATATCCTAATATTACTGAACGTTATTTTGCTGCCAAAGGGGTGCAGGTAGAGTTGATCAAGCTTTATGGCTCTATTGAATTAGCGCCATTGGTTGGCTTGTCCGAGCGGATCGTCGATCTGGTTTCCACCGGAGCGACGCTCAAAGCCAACAACATGGTTGAGGTTGAAACCATTGCTGCAGTGACCAGTCGTCTGATTGTCAATCGTGCCAGTTTGAAAACCAAGCATCAGCGGATCAGTAAAATTATCGATGATTTGGAGAAGGTCATTGGCGACGAAGTCAGAATTTCCCTGTAAAGATAGGTTTACAGGTACAAGGATTCAGGATCAAGGTAGAATCTTTTCTTGAACCTTGACGAGGAACGAGCCAAATGCGGATTTTAAAATTCAGTGATCCAGATTTTTCCCAGCAGTTGCAAAGGATTGAACGGCGGGCCGATGAAATTCCTGATGGGATTGAAGAGACTGTCAAAGCGATTATTGCTGATGTCCGGAAACGAGGCGATGCGGCACTGTTTGAGCTGAGCGCTAAATTTGATCGAATTGATTTGACGGCTGCGAATATCGAAGTCAATGCAGCTGAAATCGATGCTGCCATGACTACAGTCAGTGCTGAATCGCTGGCGGCATTGCAACTGGCGGCTGACCGGATTGCGACCTACCACGCCAAACAAAAACAGGAAACCTGGTTATCGACTGATGAGGATGATGTCCTTCTCGGGCAGCTGGTGCGTCCACTCGATCGGGTTGGTATCTATGTTCCGGGTGGTAAGGCAGCCTATCCCTCATCGGTACTGATGAATGCCGTTCCGGCAAAAGTTGCCGGTGTTGCCGAGGTGATTATGGTGGTGCCGATGCCGGGAGGTGAAGTTAATCCCCATGTGCTGGCGGCGGCAAAGATTGCTGGAGTTGACCGGATATTTAAACTTGGCGGTGCTCAGGCAGTTGCGGCTCTCGCTTATGGAACGGAATCGGTGCCACGGGTTGATAAAATCACCGGTCCGGGAAATATCTATGTAGCAACGGCTAAGAAACTGGTGTTTGGACAGGTTGATATCGATATGATTGCCGGGCCGAGTGAAATCCTGGTGATCAATGACGGCAGTGGCAATGCTGCCCATATCGCTGCGGATCTGTTGTCCCAGGCAGAACACGATGAGTTGGCTTCTGCGATACTGGTGACCAGTTCAGAAAAAATGACAGTTGCCGTTCAGGGTGAAGTAGAAAAACAATTGCAGCAGTTGAGTCGAGAAACCATTGCGAGGCAGTCGATTGAGGATTTTGGTGCTATTATTCTGGCTGAAGATTTGACTGAGGCGATCAATTTTTCCAATCGAATTGCCCCAGAGCACCTTGAGTTGGCAGTCGATAACCCCTTCAATATTTTGTCTGCAATACGACATGCCGGGGCGATCTTTATGGGGCACCATACTCCAGAAGCGGCCGGAGATTATCTGGCTGGGCCGAACCATACTTTGCCAACTGGCGGCACGGCACGTTTTTTTTCTCCGTTGTCTCTGGATGATTTTGTCAAAAAGTCGAGCATTCTTTCATTTTCCGAGAGTGGGTTGCAGCGGCTTAGCAAGGAGATTATCCATATTGCCGAACTGGAGGGTCTGGAAGCCCACGCCAAGTCAGTTTCTATTCGATTGAAAAGATAAATAATCGTAGGGGCGCTGCTTTCCGCGCCCTGTTTGTATCGCCAAGAACGGGCGCAGCAAGCAGCGCCCCTACGAACGTTTGGAGGTCACATGACCCGTACAGCAAAAATTGAACGTGAAACCAAGGAAACCAACATCAGTATTGAACTTAATCTTGATGGCTCTGGACAACATCACATTGAAAGCCCGGTTCCCTTTTTCAACCATATGCTCTCTGCTGTGTCGCGACATGGTTTTTTTGATCTGACGGTAAAGGCGACTGGTGATACCGAAATTGATGCCCATCATACGGTTGAAGATCTTGGGATTGTCCTGGGCGAGACTTTCAAAAAAGCTCTGGGGGACAAAGTTGGGGTTCGCAGATTCGGACGATCAACCATGCCGATGCACGAAGCTTTGGCTTCAGTGATTATCGACTTCTCCGGGCGGCCATTTCTGGTCTTCAACGTTGATCTTCCGAAAGCAAAAGTCGGCGATTTTGATACCGAACTGGTCGCAGAGTTTTTTGTCGCATTCTGTAATCATTCCGGCGCAAATATTCACGTTAATCTGGCCTACGGTGATAACTTGCACCATATTATTGAAGGTATTTTTAAAGCTTTTGGACGTGCATTGGATGAAGCCACTGGACTTGATCCCCGGATTCAAGGGGTGTTGTCGACCAAGGGCAAGCTGGAATAGTTTCTGTCCAGAAACCGTCCTTTTCCGCAATCTCTGTGTCAATCTGCACATTTGTTTGTGCGGCGTAAAGTACTACGCCTCCGCTCAAATATTTGATTTCTTTGATGTTGCGAAAAATTACTGGTTTCTGAATCAGAAACTTGCGTTGTGTTTATCTGAATATATTAAATTAACCACCTCAAAAGGCAGCTCAAAAAGGTTAAGACGCAAGGCACTGTGAAAGCCTGAGCTCTGAAGCGTAGAAGTCTACGTTGAAGAATGAAAGGTGAACATAACGCCGCAGATTGATCTTTTTCAGCCGCCGGAGAAGTCACACCAATGATTAATATAATAGATTATGAAATGGGCAATCTACGCAGCGTTGAGAAGGCTTTTGAGCATCTTGGCTACGATGTGCGCGTGAGTGCCGATCCAAACGATATAAAAACTGCTGATAAAGTTGTATTGCCTGGGGTTGGGGCGTTTCGAGACTGCATTCATCATTTTCGCGATGGGGGCTTTGTCGAACCATTAATGGAGCATATTGCTGAACAAAAACCAATGCTTGGAATCTGTGTTGGGATGCAGATGCTGTTCGATGAAAGTGAAGAGTTTGGTTGTCACCAAGGGTTGGGATTGATTCCGGGAAAGGTGATTCGTTTTCCCTCCGGGATGGTGGAGAACGATGAACGCCTTAAAGTTCCGCACATGGGCTGGAACAATATCAAGATCCAACAGCAATCACCTCTGTTCACCGGTATTGAAGACAAAAGTTTTGTCTATTTTGTCCATTCCTATTATTGCGCTGCAGAGAATCAGACCGATGTCGCCGCAACATGCCGTTATGGTGAGGTGGAATTCTGCGCCTCAATCTGGCAGAATAACATTATGGCAACCCAGTTTCACCCTGAGAAAAGTCAGACAGTCGGGTTGAATATTTTTAGAAATTTTGGAGAATTATAAGGTGATTATTCTACCTGCAATCGATTTGAAAGAGGGGCGCTGCGTTCGCTTGGAGCAGGGGCTGATGGATAAAGGTACCGTCTACAACGATGACCCCGCAGCTCAGGCAGTGATGTGGCAGGAGCAGGGAGGGGAGTTCCTCCATATCGTTGATCTGGATGGTGCTTTTGCCGGGGTTCCAAAAAATAAATCTGCAATAAAGTCAATCGTAGAAGCTATTGATATCCCTTCTGAACTGGGTGGCGGGATTCGTGATCTTAAAACTATCGAAGCCTATCTTGATTTGGGGATAAATCGCGTGATCCTTGGAACTGTTGCTCAAGAAAATCCAGAATTAGTCAAAGATGCCTGCCGTAAATTTCCCGGTCAAATCGTTGTTGGTATCGATGCTAAAGATGGCTTGGTGGCAGTTCATGGTTGGGTCGATGTGACTGAGAAAAAAGCGATCGAGATGGCTAAGGAAATGGAAGACTTTGGGGTTGAAGCTATCATCTATACTGATATCTCCCGTGATGGGATGATGCTGGGGCCAAATATTGAAGCGACCAAAGCTTTGGCGGAAGCGATCAATATTCCCGTTATTGCCTCCGGTGGTTTGTCGACCCTTGATGACATTCGGAAATTGATTGAAATTGAAGAATCGGGAGTGACCGGGGTGATTACCGGGAAAGCGATCTATTCTGGTGCGATTGATCTTCGCGCCGCCGTGGCACTGACTAAAGGGGTGAGCTGATGCTGACAAAACGAATTATCCCCTGTCTTGATGTGAAAGATGGCCGGGTGGTTAAAGGGGTCAATTTTGTCGGTTTGCGCGACGCTGGAGACCCGGTTGAGGCGGCTGAGGCTTATAGTGATCAGGGTGCTGACGAACTGACCTTTCTTGATATCACTGCCAGTAGCGACAATCGCGGCATTATCCTTGATGTGGTTGCCAAAACTGCGGAACGGGTCTTTATGCCGCTGACGGTTGGTGGCGGGGTGCGGGAGATTGCTGATATCCGCAATTTGCTCAATGCCGGGGCGGATAAGGTCTCAATTAATACCGCAGCGGTGCAAAACCCTGAATTTGTCCGCAAGGCAGCAGAACGGTTTGGTAGCCAATGCATTGTCGTAGCGATTGATGCCCGGCGGGTGCCATATTCTGTTCCTCAGGCGTGGGAAGTTTACACTCACGGGGGGCGTAAAGCGACCGGGATTGATGCTATCGCCTGGGCACAGCAAATGACCCGATTGGGGTGTGGTGAAATTCTCCTGACCTCAATGGATTGTGATGGCACCAAGGATGGCTATGATATTGCCCTCACACGTGCTGTCAGTGATGCGGTGGAAATCCCGGTGATTGCCTCTGGGGGCGTCGGCAATCTGGAACATATTCGTGAAGGGCTGGTTGAAGGGGGAGCCAGTGCAGCACTGGCAGCTTCCATTTTCCATTTCAAGGAATACACCATTGCCGAGTGTAAAGACTACTTGCAGCAACATGGTGTTTCGGTACGGATCTGAATAGAACGGCAACCATTTCAGAAAAATACGGGACTGTCCCAGGCTTTTGCGAAGTGAACCACCACAGTTTCTTAATCCGTAAACTTCTTGGGACAGCCCCGAGTTTACTACAACGTTGCTTAAAAAATGGAGAACTGGATGATAAAATCTGAACAGAAACCCGTTTCAGATCAGGATATTCTTGAAACGATTTACCAGATTATTCAGGAACGTAAACAACTGGGTGACGGGGAGAAATCTTATGTCAAATCTTTATTTGATAAAGGTTTAGATAAAATCCTCAGTAAAATTGGAGAAGAAGCGACAGAAACGGCTGTTGCCGGTAAAGGTGGTGACCCGGAAGAAGTTGTTTACGAAGTTGCTGATCTGTTCTTTCATGTGTTGATATTGCTGGGATATTATGATTTACCACCAGAAAAAATTTATGCTGAGCTGCGCCGCCGTTTTGGGGTGTCGGGAATTGAAGAAAAGGCCAGCCGGGGGAAATAATACTGCTCTTTGCCCGATTAATTATTTGAATGGAGATTTTAATATGCTTACGATCAAGACAGATCATGTGACCGTTGAAATTAAACCCGAGTCCCATTTTTTCTTAAAAAGAGGGGACGCAGAAGATGATAGTATCCATCTCGCGTGGAGTGACTTAGATGAGTCTGCCGTGGCAAACCTTAATCAGTTTGTTGATATGATTGAAGGAACCTTAGAAGGGATGATTCCCAAGGCGGAGTAAAATAGTTTTAAAAGTATGACTCCCCATATTTTAAAGAGCCGTTCCAGAAGGGACGGCTTTTTTTGTTTTCGTTACGGGTCACTATACGACCATTCGGCTGACGCAAAAAAAATCAGGAAATTTTCTTTTTATCAGCGGTTAAATGCAACCGGCAATGGAAACATTTGCGCACCGGGCGGAACAGAAACCCGTTCATATGAAAGCAGTTTCCACATTGTGGGCATCTGACCAGAGCCAGCAAAGTTACGGCAATAATCAGTAAGAGAATCCAGACGAGAAAGACAATGCCGACGGCTTGGTTAGCTTGTGAAGATCGTAGTGCGACCAGCATCGCTGGTAAATAAGCCATAATGGTGATCCAGAAAAACCAGCGGCGGCGGCGGATTTTCTGGAGACCGGACTTCAATTCTTGAGGGCTGATCTCTTCTAACTCATCCATTATGACCTCCCGAGAATCTGCAAATAAGCCATGACAATGTCCAGAGATTACTTGGTTTACGTGCCGAGGGCAATTAACTATTTCTTCTTTGCATATTTTGCTTCGGGAGGTTCTGCTTCTGCAGCTCTTTTATCGGCGTTGATATGAAGTGCGCAGTGCAGACAGCGACGGAAGGGGAGAAAGGTTGGTCCGTGGGTATGAAAGCATTCACCACAACGTGGACAGCGGATAATGCAGGCAAAAACAACAGCAATGATGAGCAAAACTATCCAGACGGCAAAAACCATTGTGGCACGAGTTCTGTAATTAGGGGAATCAAGAGCGACCATCATTGCTGGCAGGTAAGCAAGAATAATGATCCAAAGAAACCAACGGCGCTTGCGGATTTGTTTTAAGCGGGGCTTGTATTCAATTGGATCGACTGGTTTATGTTCTTCCATCTTTGGTAATCTCGCAGAAATATATCATGAGATGGTGACGTCATTACAGCATCAGCTGAAGCTGTTTTTATGAAGGTGCGATACTACTGATTTTATAGCGAGAGATCAATGCTGAAGCGGTCACAATGGGTTCAGTTGCCTTCCGACAGTTATTTTTAACTGTGCATAAATAAAATATTTACTGGAATAAAAATATATACAATTTGTATTTTAGTTGAAATTGTTGTTATTTCATGTAGTTAGGTTTTTATGTCTGGCTTGCCTTCCGAATTTTATCCTCTCAGTTGTATATCTCTTTTATACAG
>JASFYS010000098.1:0-21501 GCA_045047095.1 Desulfuromusa sp.
CTTTATTTAAACACTTGTTTGAAACGGTTGTCAACGAGGGAAGTTGTTTTGCCGCAGAATGGTTGATAGGTGGAGGTAAAAGTGGTTACGGTAGTTCTGCCAACCGTTGAATAATCGGCAGGTGTTGGGTACAGCGTGTTTCACAATCACCACAGGCGATACATTCTTTGGCCTGCTGCGGGGTGATATTCCAGTGCATGCGGTAGCGATCAAGTACGGCTTGTTGATCCCCATCCGTCAGGATCAGTTGGTTATAACTATCCAGGTATTTGGGGATTGGGATGCCGACGGGGCAGGGGAGGCAATAGCCGCAACCGGTGCAAAGATCAGCAAATGAGGTTTCAATACTCTTCTGCAATTGCTGTTGTTGCTCTATGCTATAGGGAACAAAGCTCTCTGCTGCTGTGACCGCTTGATCAATTTCCTGCCGATTTGCAAACCCAACCAGTGCTGTCGTTATTGCCGGATGAGACAGGTTGAACTGCAACGCGGCGCTGACAACATCGTTGGCTGTCTCTGTTTTAAGAAAGGCAAAGCGCTCCGGGTTTTGTGGAATCAGACCCCCACCGAGGGGATTCATGGTCACAACCCCAATTTCTTGTTTGCCTGCCTGCTCTACGGCAGCACGCCGGTAGGGGAAATTGATAGCATTGTAGCCAAGCAGAACGCCCTCAAAGATTCTTTCATCAAGAACCTTGGCAAGACCTTCTCCCTCCATATGGGAGGAACAGAGCAGGTGACCGATCAAGCCATCTTCTTTGGCCTGGAGTGCCGCTTCCACGGCTCCACCCTGCTTTCTCTTTTCCCAGTCTTCCGGATTCATCAGATGCCAGATGTAGAAGAAGTCAATTTGCTCAACTCCCAGTCGGGTTAAGCTGCGTTCCAGACTTTTACGCAGATCATCGCCTTTTGCGCGGCTGCATTTGGTTGAAACATAAAAACTCTCTCGGGGGAGCTGACGCAAGGCATGACCAAAGATATCTTCACTCCGGTCACCACAATAGATAGGAGCCGTATCGAAATAATTGATTCCTTTGCTGTGGGCATAGAGGAGGAGGTCTGAACTGCTATCAAGATTTTTGGGATCGGGAAAACGCATTCCACCAAAACTGATGACCGAAACATCTTTGCCCGTTTTACCAAAAGGTCTGTAGAGCAAGAGAGCCTCCATAACAGGTCAGAAGAGGGTGAGGAACTGTTTGCAACACCATTATTGTTTAGAGATTGCTTTGGCTGAGGCATCAGAGCTGAGCAGAATAGCCATCCAGCGGGTCGACTCATTGACTTCCAGAGCAATTTTGACAACCATGGTGAGTGGCACTGAAAGCAACATACCAACCGGACCTAAGACCCAGCCCCAAAACACTAAAGAGATAAAAATAACCAGAGCTGAAAGCCCGAGTTTTTGTCCCATCATTTTTGGCTCAATGGCATTTCCCATAACCACATTGGTGGCCAGATAAAGAGCTGCAACCAGCAAGGAATAGATTGGTCCTAATTGTACAACTGCAAGCAGAATAGCGGGAATAGCTGCGATGATTGAACCGATATTGGGAACATAGTTAAGGAGAAAGGCGATCATTCCCCACAACGGCGCATAGTCAAGACCGAGGAGCAGGAGACCAATCGTGACCACCAGGCCGGTCCCGAGGCTGACAATGGTTTTAATCACCAGATATTGACGGACGCTGGTAGAAAACTTTTCAAAGGACGCCAGAGATGATTCAGCATCTGGAAGTGCAGCACGCAATTTATTGGGCATGCCCGCGGCTTCAAAGAGGATGAAGACCACAGTTAACATAATCATGAAAGAGTTGGTCAGGACTCCCCCCGCTGTTGCCAGCATACTGGCAGCGGATTGCATGAGTGATCCCGGGTTGAAATGTTCAAGCAATATTTGCTTTGAAACCTTGATTCCCAGCTTGTCAAGCCAGTCAAACAGGATGAGCGTTTGAGCCCGGAGTTTTTCCTGATAGACGGGGAGCTCGTTGGTAAAATCATTGACTGAAGTGCCAATCAGGGTCAAGACAACCAATCCTCCCAGCATGACGACACTGATGACCAGCAACAGAGCAATTGGAGCCGGGATTTTGTGTTGTTGGAGCCAGTAGAATGGCCCGGCGCAGATGATGGAGATAAAGAAAGCGAGGAGAAATGGAACCAAGAGTGCCTGAGCCGTTTTAAGCCCGGCAATGATGATGATCAGTGCGGCCAGAGTCAGAATGAATCCAGCACTTTTATGTTCAGATCTGGACATCAATATTGCTACCTGATAAGTGCTTGTGAAGAAAACCTGTCAATAATAAACAGTAAGCGTGTGGGCTTGTCAATTTTTTCCAGAAAGAAATTATGCCACAGAGCAGCGTAATAACTTGGTTCCACTGCGGAAACTGATTTCCATTTTATTTGGTTTGATGACATTGATAACGCGACCCAGGCCAAAACTTGGATGCTGAATTAAATCCCCTTCGTTGACCAGCATCCGGATACTGTAGGGGGTGGCATCTGCCGGGTCAGCTGTGTTGATCTGGTTTTCCCACTCGGCTTCTATCTTGCTGGTTTTTACTGGTTTTGTACCGCCGGTTTTGCTTCGGGTTGCCGGTTTTTTGGCACTCACATTGCGATAATTATGAGTGCTGCCACAGGTATTGCATTCAACCCGGACAACCTTGTTGTCAACCATGGCAACAATAGTGTGATTGGTGAGGTCTTTACATTTACTGCATCTGGAGGCGATATAGTCCCCCGCTGAAAGTTGTTTCTCTGGCATGTGGTCTCCTTGGGAAAGGTGCTCTTTGTACTCTGCCGCAAGGAGCCTGTCAATTGTCTTAATGTGGACGCTGTATTTTAAACAGTTTTTTCTGGGGCAAAATCTAACGCTGCTGAGTTGATGCAGTAACGTAGCCCGGATGGCTGTGGACCATCAGGGAAAACATGGCCTAAATGGGCAGCACAGCGGGCACAAAGGGTTTCGGTTCGCACCCGGAACAAGCTTCGATCTTCCTTCAGGGTGATATTCTCGTCCTTCACAGGTTGATAAAAGCTGGGCCAGCCTGATCCTGAATCAAATTTAGCGTCAGCATGAAACAATTCCAGCCCGCAGCAGATACAACCATAAACCCCCGCTTCGTGGTGATCCCAGTAACGCCCGGTAAAGGCTTGTTCGGTTCCCGCTTTGCGAGCAATTGAATATGCTTCCGGGGTTAACTGTTGTTGCCATTCCCGATCAGAACGATCAATTTTGTCTGTCATTAATTGTAGCCTCTAATATTTGGAGAGGATCTGTCTTCAGGGTGTCATACCCTACATTGTATAGATATCCTGAGCCCATTTGACGGCATTAAGATATTCAGTGGAAAGGGCTTCTTCCTCAATCTGGAGCTCCAGAGCCAGTCTGGATACCTCTTTCCATTCTCCTTTTTCCATGGCGATAACCAGATCCAGAATCGACCGGAGTGTTCCCGGCTCTCTCGTCAGAGCCTCCAAAATGTCTTCTTCAACGGTGATTTCCTGGAGAATCTCATCAATGGGGCGCGACATGATGACATCCAGCAGGGAGAACAGCCCCATCAGAAACATATCTGATTGCCGATCACCCATTTTACAAGGCTGCGCCAATTGTTCGCAGAGTCTTGCCCGAATGAGAGAGCTGACTACCAGCTCAGCGGGTTTATCATCGGCCATTGATGCAATAGACAAAAGTGAAACCCAGTTGCGGATTTCCCGCAGGCCGAGTAATGACAGTGCTTGTAAAATTGACGTAACCTTATGGCGTAAGGCAAAGGCTGCGGAGTTAATCAATTTAAGAAGCTTGTAGGAGAGAGAAACCTCGCTTTGAATCGTTAACGCCAGTTTTTTAAAGTCGACTTCCTGAGCATGGATGTCCTTTAGAATGCGTAAAAATTGGATTTTATTGGTTGGAATATCTTTGCGTGAGATAATGACCGGTTTGGCAAAGAAGTAACCCTGAAACAGCTGATAGCCCATTTTTTTGGCATGCTCATAGACTTCGTGGGTTTCAACTTTTTCGGCCAACATTTTGATTCCGCGTGGAATCATTGTTTTTGCCAGGCGCTCTTGTTCCTCGACATCACTGAGGAGGAAATCAACTTTGATAATATCAGCCAGTTCCAATAGCGGCTCAAAGTTCTTATGATAGACAAAGTCATCCAGAGCCAGAATATATCCTTGTTTTTTCAGTTTCTGACAAGCTTTAATGATGGCATCGTCAGGTTCAACATCTTCCAGAACTTCAACGACCGCTTGCTGGCGCGGCAGGGTCGTCATCAAATCTTCCAGCAGGACTGTGCGGGTGCAGTTGATGAAAGCTTTGGTGCCGCCAGTCATCTCATTCAAATCAAAGAGGAGATTACTGTTGGCAATGACGCTGGCTGCAGCAAGATCCTGATCATCACAATCAAAATAATTGTGGAGACCTGAACGAAACAGGAGTTCATAGGCGTAAACTCGACCCTTGGTGTCAAAAATCGGTTGTCTGGCAATAAAATGTTCCAAGGTTTTTCCCTCTGTTTAAACTTGCCTCTATTGAATAGAGCACTGCGGTAGAGTAGCTGTTGAAAAAAAGTATGCTAACCTATTTTATGATTTTTTCATAATATTTCTTACTTTATTTCTCTCTCGTATTGACGGCAATAGCCGATTCCGATTATGGTTTATGGCACCAATTGTAGTAGCTTTACCAACGTCTCTCTCACAAAAAGGATAAATTCCAATGAAAAAAATCACGCTCCTGCTATCTGTCTTGATTTTTTGTACTGTAACTGCTGCCATTGCTGTTCCCCCCAACAAAACTCTCTCTTTTGATAAGTCTCCCATGGGGACAGTTACATTCTCTGGCAAGATTCATAAGGCAGCCGGGTTTAAATGTAAACAGTGTCACAACAAAGAGATGTTTCCCAAGATGAAGCAGGGGACAGTCGAAATTACAATGGATAAAATTTATGCGGGCGAACTCTGCGGTAAATGTCACAATGGTACAATCGCTTTTGCTGCGAAGAAGAGTTGTAAGCGCTGCCACGTTAAGTAACGGCAGTCTTCTTCTTTTCTGTCGTTTAGCAACATCAAGCTAGTTTCAGTTATTGAGAGTTCTCGGTGAACATACCTGTTTACCGAGAACTCTTTTTTTGCAATCATATCAACGGTTTTTATCCAACAATTCTTTTTGTTTCCGGGTATCCAGAATGACAGTCTTATCAAAATCAGCCGAGCGTTGATTATCAGCATTGATGTAGTGAAATTCCAGACTGTGTTTGCCAATAATCACTTCATCGCCATCAAGTAATTCGTACTTATTAATTTTCTTTTCATTGACAAATGTTCCGTTCGTACTTCCCAAATCTTCTATATAGTAGGTGCTCATAACTTTTCTAATCACTGCATGGGAACTCGAGACCGCTGGATTGTCAATTTTGATGTCATTTTTTGGGTTGCGACCAATACTGATCTGTTCATTGTCAGTTTCAAAGGTTGCCAGGGTTTTACTCTGATATTTCAGTTCAATATTTAACATTTTGAGCTCCTTTTCATTTTTGTTTTCTGGTAGGTGAGATAACTGAACTTCCAGGTTAACTTTCGTCGATCTGAACCATCACGACCGTAATATTGTCTTTTCCTCCTGCAGCAATCGTTTTGTCGATCAATAGGTCACAGATGGTGTTTAACTCTTTAGTCTCTTTAAGAATTTGTTCGATTTCTGCATCTGTGAGCATATCGCTCAGGCCGTCGCTGCAGAGCAGAAAACGTTCTCCTGCAGTTACCGGAAAGTGTTTCAGGCAGATATCCAGATCTGAAGAAATACCGATTGCCTGCAACAAAATATTTCCTAAATTAGAATTTTGCACTTCCTCTGAGGAAATCATCCCCAGCCGTAACTGCTCAGCTAATAATGAATGATCATCGCTCAATTGCTGCAGACGGTTGTTATGAAAACAGTAGGCGCGACTATCCCCTATATGAGCCAGAAACGCCCGCCGCTGATGCAGGAGGAGTACCGTTAATGTGGTTCCCATTCCCTCCCATGCGCTATTGTTATTTGCTGCTTTTTCAACAGTTTGATTCGCTTCTTCTATCGCTTTCTTTAGTTGCTCAAGAGGGTTGTTCCCATCTGATGTTTGCAAGGATCGGCAGACCGTTCCCACCGCAATTTGGCTGGCAATCTCGCCGGCAGCGTGTCCTCCCATTCCATCAGCTACAATAAACAGTCCCTGGTTTTTATCGACAAAGAATAAATCTTCATTGTTACTTCTTGTCAGGCCGATATCAGTTTTTGCACAAGCTTGCAGTTTCATTGTTTTTCCAACTTTTTTTGTAGGGCTGATAGCTCTTGCTGGAGAATCGCTGCTGACTTGAAACGTCGTGTAAATGTTTTCTGCAGCAGTTTGTCTATAATAGTGTAACAAGAACCCGGAAGTTTTGGGCAGAGTTCCACCAGGGGACGGTAGCTGGTGTTAGAAATGTTGTACATCAGTGCCGTCATACTTTCTCCCTGGAACGGTTTCTCACCACTGAGAAGTTCATACATGACAACGCCAAGGGAAAAAAGATCCGAGCGGCCATCCACTCTTTTTCCAGCCACCTGTTCTGGTGACATGTAGCTGGGGGTGCCGAGGATGATCCCGGTTTCTGTCTGGGAGCTGGTGGTCATTCTGGCGATACCAAAATCGGTTACTTTGATCTGTCCTTCCGGCAGAAAGACAATATTAGCGGGTTTGATATCCCGATGGATGACTCCCTGTCGGTGAGCATAGTCAAGAGCCGCAGCAACTTGTGAAATAATTTTTATCACCTGAACGGTCGGCAGCCGTTTTTTCTGTTGGCAGTAAAGACTGAGGTTCTCACCTGCAAGGAATTCCATGGCAAAAAAGGCGAGATCGGTTTCTTCTCCGACATCGTAGATGGTCACAATGTTGGGGTGACTCAGATTCCCGGCAGCTTCAGCCTCACGAAAAAACCGCTCTTTAACTTGAAGCAATTTATCCGCATCAATCTGCTGGTATGCCAGAGTTTTAATCGCAACCTGCCGATTAATTTTTGGATCGATGCCAAGATAAACGGTTCCCATAGCTCCCTGGCCGAGTTCCTTCTCAATACGGTAGCGACCCAAGGTTGGTTTCTCTCCAGATTGATTCAATATAACGGTGGCACTGTCATCCCGGCTCAGAATCGTTGTCTGATCATGTTTTGCTAATTGTTTCAGACGGGCTTTGGTGTCGCGGAACCGCCCAGCTTGTAAAAGATGCTGATATACATTGATGGCTTTGTGTGGCATCCGTTTGCGCTCGAATTCAAGGCCAAGATTATAGAGTGTTTCCTTGCTTGATTTGCTGTTTGGCTGAATAAGAAGAGCCTTTTCCAATGCCAAATCAAGCATTCCATGTTCTTGAAAATGTTGCGCAAGAATACTATAGTTTTCTTGTTTGTGGAGGTCTCTTTCCCGATGTTCGATATGCCAACGCATCAGAATCAAGCCGCCCAGACAGAAGATCATGGTTGGTACTATTCTCAACCAGAGACTAAACAGAATCAGAGCCCCCGCAGCAATCAAAATCCAGCTTGTTAAAAACAGCAAGATGATAGCGAGTCCGGCGCGGAACGAAAGTCTTGGAACCAGCAGTAGCAGCAGAACTGCAAAGTAGATGAAGACTGCTGATTCCAGCAACCAGGCCCAATCTGGTCTTTGGGGTGCTGAATTTTCTAACAGAGTTGCCGTTGCTAGAGCTGCCAGTTCGCTGGTACTCAGGCCGCCATACCCAGCGACTTGATGCTGATCTCCATAACTGTTGATGGGGCCGATAAGAATAACTTTTCCTTGTAACGCATCTGGTTTCAACAGTCCTTGAAACAAGTCAATGGTACTGTAGGTTGAGAAAGGCAGATGCTTGGCGCGAATGTCAAGCAGCACCCGGTAGTAGCCATTAACCGGAATTTTCAATGTGCGGGTTTGTAGGATCCCAGCCAGCTCTGCGGGAATGGTTTGTAAATTTTTAAGGCTTTCACCTTGAGCTTGAAGAGCCAATTGAAGAGGAAGTGCGGGAATCAATTGTTTCATCCCGGGCAGCAACAGGGTTTGACTGCGTATTTTTCCATCGGGATCGGGTGAAAATAACAAATGTCCGGTTGGAAGGCTTTGATCAGTGGTAAATTCTGGTGTCGTGAATTTCCAATTTTCTGGACGGTTTTGGCGGTAATGAGCCAGTGGATTCTGTAAATTGAATAGCAGTTGCTGTAATCCTGGTAGTGGAATTTCTGAGGGTAATAGGGCTGCGCTAGAAAGAGGTTTTGAAGAAGGGCTCTTTTGCCGGATCAAATTTCCCGCCAGAATGATATGGTTAGCGCCGGGGCTATTCTTGCGGGTCAGGTGGTCGGAAGAAGATTGCTTCGAGAAACTGGCTGGCGTGAGCAAGGCAATCTCTTTTCCTCCGAGTTGCTGAATTTTGGCGATTATTGCATCCTGGCCTGGAGGTGAATCAAGGTGATGATCTGGTATGGGGTGTCTGGATTGGTCGGTAGCGATCAACACCACTCGATCATTGTTGGAAACTGCCCCGAACTTAAGCAACTGATCATAAATAGGGTATTCAAATCTCAACAGGGTTGGTTGGTCTATAAGTGATGCACCCAGAAGCAGCAGTCCAAGAAGCGGACACCATAGCCATGGAGATATGAAAAATTTTCCAAGTAAGCGCATCAAAACCCTGTAAAAAGGCAAAAGATTTAAAAAAACACATTATTGTACAATAATTTTATTGAAATTGGGATGTTTTTTTCTCTGCTTGCTATCGTGGAGCCATAACTTATCTTTTATGCTACAAATCGTTTTAGCTGTAGGAACTCATTGGAGAGAAATGATGTCTGAAACCATTTGCCCCGATCCGCAACAGTTACGGCGACTGGCTGCGACACGAATGCCTTACGGTAAGTACGCCGGGACATTACTGGTAGACCTGCCAGAACCTTATGTTGTCTGGATGGTTGGTCATCAGCTCCCGAGTGGGTTGTTGGGACAGCAATTACTGGAAATTTATGAAATCAAGGTTAATGGGCTTGAGAAACTTCTGTACCCACTGATTCCCCAAGGAAACTCATGATGTCTCTTCCTTGGTCTGAAGGGTCGACTCCGTTGATGCTGGCACCGATGCAGGGATTGACCAATGATGCTCTGCGAGCTTGTTACCTTGAACGTTATCACCCTGATGTTGTTTTTACTGAGTTTATGCGGGTTCACGTCCAATCCAGAAAACGGATTGCTCGAGCCGATTTGGCTGAAATTGAAGCGCACAGTGTGGATACCCCTCTGGTTGTACAACTCATCGGAAACACTGGCAAAGCTTTGGCCGATGCCGCTAAGCAGGTTCAGGAAGCTGGTTGCCACCATTTGAATCTGAATCTGGGCTGCCCTTATGGACGGATGACGACTGGGGCGACTGGCGGTGAACTGCTTCGCGAGCCAGAAAAACTGGCTGAATTGTTAATGGCTCTGCGGCGGTCAATCCTGGGTAGCTTTTCGATCAAGTGCCGCGCTGGATACAGCGCTGCCCAACAATTGTTTGAGTTGTTGCCGGTTTACGAAGACTCTGGTATCGATTATCTGATCCTCCATCCGCGGACAGTCATACAACAGTATTCTGGTCGGGCAGACCATGATTTGACCGCTGAAGCTGCCAGTCGAACCAACCTTCCCATTATTGCAAACGGTGACATCAATCATGCTGTCACTGGACAACGGTTATTGCAGGAAACCGAAGTCTCCGGATTGATGCTTGGTCGAGGTGCTTTGGCTGACCCCTGGTTGTTTCAGCG
Organism: Desulfuromusa sp.; assembly: GCA_045047095.1. Lineage (GTDB taxonomy): Bacteria > Desulfobacterota > Desulfuromonadia > Desulfuromonadales > Geopsychrobacteraceae > Desulfuromusa. The sequence continues at coordinate 9,820 of JASFYS010000098.1, forward strand.
AATTCGTGGGGAATTGCCGAGCGAAGTTGATGAAGCACAGCGGCGCAGCGATCTGTCTGAGCTGCTGACTGACCTTCTGCCACGCTATCTGGTAAAATTCTGTGGTGAACGCCAGGCGTTAATGAAGTTGAAAGATCTCCTGAACTTTATTCCCGATGAGTTTTTGCAACGGGATCTTGGTAAGTTGAAACGGGCGACAACTGTGGTGAAATTTTCGGCTGTGCTTGAGAGTAAATTTTCCAAGTAATTTTTTGTCCTATCTCTCCCAATTCTCTTTTTTGTCTCTATTGACTCCCCTGAGTTTGAATCCTTTGTAGGTTAAATAATCACTTTAAGGTTGATGGGAAAAGCAGTCGTAATTGCTGCAACTTAGGGTTTTGTGTGCACAGGATGTTCACAGTTGATTAACAATATATTGTGTCAGGCTGGTAAAAAAGATACTAGATGTTGTGATTTTATCTTGGGATCCCCCAAAAAATTATGCTAGTGTCTTCAACGCTATAGGCTGATTTTTTTGTTGATATTATTTTCCTGCAACTGCGCAGGGTAGGGCACAATGATAGAGTTTATTCGCAAGCGTGATGGTCGTCTGGTTCCGTACGAAAAAGACAAAATTTCTCAGGCTATCATCAAAGCGGTTACAGCTGTTGGTGGGCGTGATTTTGAGAAGGTTGCCGATATTACCCGCCAGGTTGGTGGGATTCTTTCCGTCCTTTATAAGGATGGTCGGGTTCCAACCGTTGAAAATGTGCAGGATCTGGTTGAAAAAATCCTGATCGAAAACGGTCATGCACAAACGGCTAAAACCTACATTCTTTATCGGAAACAACACGAAAATTTACGTCAGACTCGTGAATTTATGCGTGAGTCAATTGAATCAATCGATTCCTACCTGGTTCGTGAAGACTGGCGGGTTAACGAGAATGCCAATATGGGTTACTCGCTGCAGGGACTTAACAACCATATTGCTGCCAACATCACCAGTAATTACTGGCTGAATAAAATCTATCCTGATGATATTGCAAATGCCCATCGCGACGGTGAATACCATATCCATGATTTAGGGATGTTATCGGTTTACTGCTGTGGCTGGGATCTGAAAGATCTGCTGCTGAAAGGTTTTACCGGGGCTTACGGCAAGGTTGAAAGTGCCCCGCCGAAACATTTTCGCACCGCTTTGGGGCAGTCTGTCAATTTTTTCTATACCCTGCAGGGGGAGGCAGCTGGGGCTCAGGCCTTTTCCAATTTTGATACTCTACTGGCACCCTTCATCGCCTACGATCAACTCAGCTATGCCGAAGTTTTACAATCACTACAAGAGTTCGTTTTTAATATGAATGTGCCGACTCGGGTCGGGTTTCAGACACCATTTACCAATATCACTATGGATATGATGGTGCCAAATAATATGGCGCAGGAAGCCGTGGTGATTGGTGGTGAACTGCAGGAGCGTTGCTACAGCGAATTTCAGTCCGAAATGGATCTGTTGAATCGAGCTTTTTGTGAAGTGATGATGCAGGGCGATTCTGCTGGTCGGATTTTTTCTTTTCCAATTCCGACCTACAATATCACCAAAGATCTGGACTGGGAGAGTGATCGGCTGCGCCCGGTCTGGGAGATGACGGCAAAATACGGGATTCCCTACTTCAGTAATTTTGTGAATTCAGATATGGATCCTGAAGATGCCCGTTCCATGTGTTGTCGTCTGAGGCTGGATAATCGTGAACTGCGCCGCCGTGGCGGAGGTTTATTTGGTTCCAATCCGATGACCGGATCGATTGGTGTCGTCACCATTAATCTGCCACGGGCTGCCTATCTTGCTAACGATAAGGCTGATTTTTTTGCTCGGATCAGTCAATTGATGAAACTGGCATTTCAGTCACTGGAGATCAAACGGAAACAACTGGAGCGTTTTACCGAAGAGGGTCTTTATCCCTACAGTAAGTTTTACCTGTCGGCTATCCGGGAGCGGAGCGGAAAATTCTGGGATAACCATTTTTCGACCATCGGTCTGATCGGCATGCACGAAGCCTGTCTTAACTTGTTTGGTCACGGGATTGAGAGTGATGAAGGTCAAGCTTTCTCCCAGGCCACCCTTGAGTATATGCGCAAACAGCTTGAGGCTTTTCAGGAAGAGACTGGCCATCTCTATAATCTTGAGGCAACTCCGGCCGAGGGAACCAGCTTCCGACTGGCGAACCGTGATCGGCAGACTTTTCCCAATATTATTTGTGCCGGAGAAGAGGAGCCCTATTACACCAACTCAACGCAACTGCCGGTTGGAATCACAGAAGATATCTATGAGGCTTTAACTCATCAGGATGAAATGCAAACTCTTTATACCGGTGGTACAGTTTTTCACGGTTTTTTGGGGGAACGATTAGAAGACTGGCGTAGTGCTCGTCTACTGGTCAAACGGATTTCTGAAAACTTTCGTTTGCCCTATTTTACTCTGAGTCCAACTTTTACGATTTGCCCGGTACATGGCTACATAGCAGGTGAACATTTTTCCTGTCCCCACCATCAGGAGGGACAGGCGGCATAGGTAGTTTTGCACCCTAACTGAAAAGTGAGGAGAATTAAAATGGCAACAAAGTGTGATGGGAAAACAGAAGTTTATTCACGTGTATGTGGATTTTTCCGACCGGTCCAACAGTGGAATCGTGGTAAAAAAGAAGAGTTTAAGGATCGAGCTGAGTATGTGGTTACACCGAAAGAGCAAAAACACTGAAAATGATTCGGATCAAAGGTTTTCAGGGAACCAGTCTGCTCGATTTTCCTGGTCGGGTCGCTTCGCTGGTATTTACTGGCAGTTGTAATTTAACCTGCCCCTTTTGTCATAATGCCGGGTTGGTTCTGGATCCTGACAGCTATCCAGATTATCCCCTTGACGAGTTGCTGGCAGACCTGAAAAAGCGTGAAGGTTTTATCGATGGGGTTGTAGTTTCGGGCGGAGAACCGACCATCGATTCCGGTCTGCCAGCTTTTTTATCGCTGCTGAAAGAGAGAGACCTGCAGGTCAAGCTTGACAGTAACGGGCTGGCTCCTGAAGTTATCGCCGAATTGCTGGATCAGCAGTTGGTTGATTATTTTGCTATCGATATCAAGACCAGTCTCGGTCGCTACAATGAACTTCACACCCTGCCGGTTGCGACAGAAAAATTGCGAAAAACGGTAGAGATTCTGAAGCAAGCTCCGGTTGAGGTTGAGTTTCGAACCACCTGTATTCCGCATCTGGTGGCAGCAGCAGAGGTTGATGAGATGGGGGAGTTGTTGCAGGGGACACCACTCTGGGTTTTGCAACAATTTGTTCCACTGCATGCGCTGGTCGAAGAGTGGCAGCAATTTGATATTTACCAACCACAACAGCTTTACAAGTTAGCAGCGCAGGCTGCAAAATATGTTGATCAGGTTCAGGTTCGCGGGATCTGAAAGTGCATTACAAACAAACAAACCACGGTGCCGAATGCCGTGGTTTGTTTGTTGTCCTAAGAGCTACTGTTTAATTTTGTGACAAAATAAACAGCGGAACTTCGGCGGATGATCTACCGAAAAAGGGATATCATCGTCATTGTGGCAATCTTCACAGAATTTTTCTGCTGCTTTCTTCCCATCCGCTTTAACGATGTCGTAAAATTTCAGGTGAATCTCATCTTTTGGTACTGGTTTGGTGGTTTCTTCTGGAGCCATCCAAAGGATTATAATAATGGCCAAAGCCCCCAAAAGAAGAAATATATCGCGCTTTTTCATGAATATCTCCAACAAAAGAAGTCAACTCGAAAATTGTGGTGTAACTCTAAAGGGTTGATGATTATTCGGATTTGATAAACAGGAGATAGATGAATAGAAATACCACCACTGCACCGCCGCCAACAATAATCCAGAGTCCTCCATTTGCTATCCCCTCAATACCGGTTCCCTTGCCAATTGCCAAGGAAACAACAAGGGCGAATCCACCGATCCCACTGATAAACCCCGCTATTGCTCGCCAGCCCATAAAATAGGTGAAGAGTATAACGATGGCGAATCCCCCCAGAAACCATGGGTTGGTACTCAGGTTACCAATGTTCCAATCTTGTAATTGTTGCATGACCTGATCAGTACGAAAGTAATCCAGATAGTGCTTAATGTTGTCCCAGTTCATAATATCTCCCCATCGAGCCTACTAAGTATGTAGCTTCAGTAGACTCCAGATGGACAGAATAGTAGCAGATTGCGCAGCAGGGGGAAAGTGGTAAAAGCCCGTAAATCTTGACTTTATCAAGGGGCTTAACTAGGATGATTGCCTTGCCTTTCAGATCGATAGCAAGGCGTATTTTCAATTTTAAAATGGTACGGTAGGAGATTCTGTGCGACATCGTTCGATTGGTATATTTGACTCTGGAGTCGGTGGCTTGACGGTTTTTAAGGAAATTGCCACTCTTCTGCCAGGGGAAAATCTGGTCTATCTTGGTGATACTGCACGGGTGCCTTATGGCACCAAAAGTGTTGAAACGGTTCGTCGCTATGCTCTGGAGGCTGCTGAATTTTTGGTTGATCAAGGGGTTAAACTATTAGTTGTGGCCTGTAACACCGCTTCAGCAGTTGCTTTACCCCAGCTGCGGGAGCGCTTTCAGTTACCAGTGATTGGGGTGATAGAACCCGGTGCCCGGCGTGCTGCAGGCAGTCAGAATCAAAAAATTGGGGTTATTGGGACCGAAGGAACCATAAATAGTCATCGCTACTCTGAGGCTATTCATGCTTTGTTGCCGGACTCACAGATTTTCTCTGTCGCTTGTCCCTTATTTGTTCCTCTGGCTGAAGAGGGATGGGCTGAACACGAGGTTGCTCGGTTGACAGCTACAGAATACTTGCAACCGTTAGTGATGGCACAAATTGATACTCTGGTGCTTGGTTGTACCCACTATCCGCTATTACATAATACGTTGCGGCAAGTTCTTGGTGATTCCGTTGCTCTAGTCGACTCAGCGGCAGAAACTGCAAAATCAGTCCAGTCCCTTTTTCAGCAACAAGGTTTGGCAAACCCTGAAAATGGTGGCCTGCGAACTTTTTTTGTGACTGATGTGCCAACGCGTTTTGAACGGGTTGGGCGGGCTTTCCTCGGTGCAGATCTGCTGAAAGTTGAACAGGTACAGATAGGTTAATGAGGAGACAATGAAAAGACTGCTATTGGGTTTGCTCGGGGTGTTAGTTGTCGGAACTCTTGTCGGCTATGGTGTTGGTTGGTATTTTCAACAGCCACAGGAGACTGGCGAGGAAGTACGAATCGTCATTGCCGATCAACTGCCGTCCCGGGAAATTCAGCTCTACTTTACTGAGCCCCAAGGGAATTTTCTGATTCCTGAGACTTATGAAATTCCTGGCTGTGAAGACGATCAAGATTGCATTGTCAGCCTTCTCAAAGGTCTGATAAAAGGTTCTCAGCAGGGAAATCTTCCTGTATTACCAAATGAAACAAAAATCTTTGCTGTTGAGATGGAAAATGATCTGGTTCGGGTGAACTTTTCTCGGCAGCTGGTTGATTTTCACCCCGGGGGCAGTTTGACAGAACTCCTGTCAATCTACAGTTTAATCAATAGCTTGAATGAAAATTTTCCATATATCCGCCAGTTACAGATAGTGATTGAGGGAGAAATCCAGCAGACGTTAAAGGGTCATGCTCGGATCGACCAACCGGTCTATACAGATTTCAGCTTTAGTGAGCCACCCTTAACTGGACCCATCCCTGAAAAGTAAGAGATCTTGTTTGCTGATTCTTATGGAGATGGTTCAATAAAACCAGAATGGTCGTTGCCTCACCCTGGCCTGTTGCGGTACATGTTAGTTTTCTTATATGAGGAATTGAGATGATTGTTGGGTTTAACCACAACATTATTTATCGGAGTGTCAGTTTTCATGTCCAGACAGAGGATAGCGGTTTAAAAAATCCTCATCTGGTGACTTTGCTCTATCATGGTGGAATCATTATTTCGTCACAGAAGACCAGCTATGCTGACATTATCAAGGTTGATAATCTTGATAATGTGATTGAAGAGCTGGCAAAAGAACAACATAAAGGGATGTTGCGGCGGGTGACCAAGGGTGAGTTTGATGACCGGATTGTTGAGCTTGGAATTCCTCTGGGAGCTTCAGCTGGACAGGCACCGCAGCAGGCGACATCAGGCGAGCAAACCTCGGATAAAGTGGATGCTGAAGCCTCAGCAGTGGAGGCGGCTCCAGCCGTTGCTTCCGTCCCAGAACCGGTGACCATTGTTGAGGAACCGATTATTGATAAATTTCGTCAGCCGAAAGTTTCCAATGAACCCAGCCTGGATGATGTGATCTATGCCTACCTGACGGCCGGGCAGAGTAACTCCTAGAAGGCTTTGACGCCTGGTGGTTGAACCTTTCCTATTAGCATAAATCCCAGCAGGGCAGCTGCGGCAATACCTGCCCCGCTAAAAAATGTCATGTCGGGTGAAAACCGCTGCCATAACCAACCCGCCAGAACACTGGCAATGAGGATTGCTATGCCATTACATAAGCCGAAAACTCCAAAAGCAGTCCCACGCAGATCAGGATTTGCCGAGTCAGCAATCCAGGCAGAGAGAATTCCCTGCGTCAACCCCAGATGAAGACCCCATAGCCCCACACCAAGAAAGACCTGCCAGAGTGTTCCAGCTGCTCCAAGGAGTAGATCTGCAGCAATCAAAACCAGTAATCCGCTGGCCATTAAACCTTTGCGACCGATCCGGTCAGAGAGCTTTCCTGCCGGAAATGCAGTTAAACTATAAGCAATATTCATCACCACCAGAATCAACGGAATTAAAGCGACCCGAAGACCAATATCCTCCGCCCGCAACAACAGGAATGCTTCACTGAAACGGGCCAGAGTAAAGAGAACTCCGACCAGAACAACCAACCAGTAATGGCGTCCAAGTAATGCCAGATTCTTACGCTTGAAGGGAGAAATAAAGGTCTTTCGGCCAGAGAATTTTGGTTCTTTGACCAGTTTGAATAAAATTATGACTGCAATCACACCAGGAATAAACGCAATCCAGAAAACCGTACGAAACTGATTTCCGGTCCATAACATTAACCCGATTGCCAAGAGTGGCCCGGCGAAAGCGCCAACACTGTCGAGAGACTGACGCAGTCCGTAGGCGGCTCCACGCTGATTCGGGAGGGTGACATCAGCGATGAGTGCGTCACGCGGTGCGCCACGAACCCCTTTGCCGATCCGGTCAACAAGTCGGGCAGTGAATGCTACCCCGATTCCAGGTGCCAGCGCGAACAGCGGCTTGCTCAGGGCTCCCAGACCATAGCCGAACAGAGCAAGAACCTTACGTCGACCAAGCCAATCACTCAAACTCCCGGAGAAAATCCGGGTGATCATCACCGTTCCCTCAGCAACCCCCTCAATCAGCCCCACCATACCGACACTGGCACCAAGGACACTGACCAAAAAGACCGGCAGCAGACTATGGATAATTTCCGAGGAGATATCCATAAACAGACTGACAAAACCAAGTGCCCAGACGGTCTGAGGGATCTGATCCTTTTTTCCTGTTTGAGATTTCAGTTCACAAAATGCCATATCTTTCCTTTCAATCATCCTCTAGCTGACGGAGCTTACGATTTTTACTGAAGAAAATATAGCCAATGAGCAACACAAGACTGCAATCATAATTTGGTGCACTGACCATCGCAGTCTGCCGCTACGTCATATTGTCTCGAAATTTGTTTTTCAAGATGTTTTTTCTGTTTATAACTTCTGCTGCGATCCTATGGAGTCAATGAGTAATAGCTCCCCGTTCCAATCAGTATTGATTGATTCATCGGTGTCTAGATGTCGCGGCTGAGAGGAAAGAAAGACCGAGATCAAATCGCCTTTTAACTGAGCCAGGGCAGACCCAAAATCTTTTTTTCCAACGGGTAGTGTCAGCAGATTGGCCAGTGCCAGCGCTGTTTCTGTTTCTACTGTTCCTACCCACAGAGTGGAGCCGCTTTTTAAGTGAAAAGGGGTTGGCCAAAGGCGTAAAACCAGCCGACTTGTGGGGCTGGTCTTGGCTAGCAACAGGGCTTCTTGTCGCCCATCTGATAAATGGGGAAGGAGGGGTAGGTCGGTGATTGCGATGTTGGAAACAAATACATTTAACAGCTGTTTTGCATCAACAGTAGCTGGCTTCTGCCACCCCTTTTTCAGCAGGAGAGCCGTTAGCTGTTGTGGACTTCCAGCTAATTGCAAGGTTAGAGGCTGTTCTTTTTCTCCAAACAAGGTATAACGCCAGGCGGGTAGCTGTTGAAATCCTTGCTCTAACCACTCTGCTTTTTTGAGAATCTGTGCCGGGACTTGCACCCGATAGCGCTCCAGATCTGCACTGTGGCGAACGGCGATGTGCCAGGAGCCCATAAGCAACAGCCCCACAAATGCCAAAAATGCTATTGGGCGCAAACTCCGTCCGGGAGGTTCTTCGGCAGTATTGTGGAGATAAATAACCCCCAAGAGTGTTACCCATACCCAGCCAAGTGCCATGCCACCAAGAACATCAGAGAGCCAATGGGCTCCCAGGTAGATGCGCGAAAAGGCTACCAACAGCGACACACCAAAAGCGAAAACAAAGGGAAGCCAACGCCAGCGAGGGCTCAGGCTGCGAATCAATAAGATCGCAAGGAAGCCATAAACCACAACGCTCATGGTGGTGTGCCCACTGGGAAAGCCCCAGGAAGAGACACCATGGTAAATGTCAATCGGCCGCGGACGATGCAGTGACCATTTGAATAGTTGCACCAGTCCAATGCCACCCCCCACTGCCAGCAACCAATAAGCAGCTGTCCGCAGTTGTTTGTGTAACAGCAGGAACAATAAGACGACGATAACAACTGCAGTATTACTCAGAGCATCTCCGAGTTCTGTCACGGCGACCATCAAACTATCACCCCAAGGGCTACGCAGCGCTTGGAGAAAATTGTAAACCGCCTGGTCAGCTTGAATGAGTGGATCACCACTCAACAGATCCTCAACAACGCCAAGAAATACCCAACTGGCGGCAATCAGAACCAGACAGAGCAATACCAATAGCCGTTTCTTGCTTTTGGCAGCGATGTGGTCCAACAGGCGGTATCCTTGCTTTATTAGTAAGAATGCCAGCCAGAGGAGTCCCCCGAGACACAACAATAAGATGCTCAAGCGGGTGCTGACGACCCCGACCAGGGTCAAGGAACTGCCAAGGATGACCCCGGGGATAATGTAGGCAAAAGCCCAGCCGACAGCAGAAAGGATGTTGACGATAAGGAAATGCCTGGGGTGCATATCGAGCATGCCGGCAATTACTGGAATGACAGGCCTTACCGGGCCGACAAACCTGCCGAGAAAAACACTTTTACCGCCATGGCGATGGAAAAATTCTTCACCATGGGTGAGTAATTTCGGATGGGTGCGAAATGGCCAGAAATTGTTGATTTCCTGATGATAATGATGTCCCAGCCAGTAGCTGACACCATCGCCGACAATAGCTCCAGCCATGGCTGCGATCAAAGTGATTTTTAGTGAAATTACGCCACTGCCGGCGAGAGCGCCGACACCAACCATCATCACTGTTCCCGGAACCAGTAAGCCGACCACAGCCAGAGATTCTGACAGGGAGATGAGAATGATTGCCAGATATGCCACAACCGGGTGGAGGGTGACTCCTTGTAAAATATTGCTCCAGAGATGAGCCCAATCCATATTCTTGTCTTATCCTTAAGATATCCTGACACGCGCTGGTAACAGGTTGAAGTTGTCATGATAGAGCTGTATTAAAATTTGGTTTAGATAACTAAGGACTGCTTTTCCAAGCGTAGCATCATCTTCGATAAGTAAGATTCGCACAGCTCTCCATCCCCAATCAGTTTTGCCGCTTAACGTTTTATTGCGATCGAACGAAATTTAACCCTTCAATCTTAAGGAGCTTCTGGGGTCATCATGGATCAATAGCCTTAAAAGATTTATTTCTAACCATAATTTTCAGTCCTGGGTGGAGAGAAAGTTCAGCGTTGAATGAATTGTGAACAAGGGGAAAAGTAGTGCCATGAAAAGAATATTAATAACCGGGATCATGCTGATCAGGGCGGGGAAAATCCCCAACCGAAAAGAGCGGTGGTAATTTGTGGTGACCCAGCCTATTTTTTGCCCTAATGTCCAGCGTCGATTTGAGGTCGGATAATCGATGAACATCAGAGTTGAATAAAAGACATACAAGAGGAAAACCAGCAGTTGGCCGACAACCGGGACAAAGTTGATGGCGAGTGCCGCAATGGTGACCAAAATGCCGACGGCTCCAATCTTCAATCCTTCAAGCAGGTCTACTAGGATTCGTTGCGGGCTGAAACCGCTTGATTGTTGTCCCGTTTTTCGGCTGTAAATTTTTTCTGTCATTCCGCTTAAAAAAACATAACCGGGGGTGGTCAGACAATAGGCAGTGAGAAAGGCTAAATAAAATGCAGCGATGCGGCTGATCAGAAAGAATAGATATTTCAGCACCACCCACCCTTGAACTTTCAACCAGCCCAGGATTCCAACCCCTTCTGGAGGGATCTGGAAAAAATTGCTGGTCAATTTATCGACAAGTTGGGTCGTTTCAAAGTAGCCAAACCAGGTTAATATGGCGGTGATTGCTACCAGCAAAAGCCCCCATCCGAGCAGGCGAATATGACGAAAAAGAAAGGCGCTGGAAGTGAGAAAAGGGACCCAGCGCCTTTCGCTGTTGATCGGATTGTTCTTATTGATGTTTGGCATGGTCTCTGTGTCTTCTGTTGGAATTGCTAGCAGACTGTCGGTCTATCAATGAGCTGGCTGCAAATTCGTTTGTTTGAGCTCAGATTTCAGCTCCTTTTCGACCAATAGCTATGGCTATTACTCTCAAATGAGCTAAAATCTGAGCTCAAACTACCAAATTTTCGCTTCAGCACAGATAGTCCGACAGCCTGCTAGTCACGTAACTCTTCGAAAGCACGATCAAGTTTGTAGGAACGTGAGGTCAAATAAGCCTCCATATTCTGAACCCGTTCCTCTGCTGACGAAAACTGCTCATGGACCTTATTTAGAGTCTCCTTGGAAGAACGATGCATTGATTGCCAGAAGCGTTTTTCTTCGGGCTGTTCCTCTTGATAGATGGGCTTCTTCTTCAGGAAGAAGCAGGCAATTCCGTAGATTACAATGGTTGGCAGGGTAAACATAATCAGGGCAATAAAGGTTAGAAAACGGATCAGAAGTCGGCTGCTGCCAAAATATTCGGCAATACCGGCACTGACACCGCCGATCAGCTGATGATCTCTGCTTCGATAAAGATGATGGGGGTTATAGATTTGTTGACTCATGATTTATCTCTCCAATCGGGGTTTGTTTCACTAAGAATTGTTTCCAGTGTCGCTATTCGTTTTTTTAACAGGCCACCTGTCTGCCATAGCTCAGATAGCATTGCTTCGTCCTTCTTGCTGAGTCCCTGCATTTTTTTTATTTTAGCCAGATAATGGAGCAACAGCCAGATTGGCAGGACAACCACCATAAAGGCGATCGTCACGGCAGTCAGCATCCCGAATAGTGCTGTGGTCATAGCTAGCTTTCCTTGTTGGGCAGAGTTTCTTCAGGCGGAGTTTTCTGCAGCCGTTTTTTCAACTCAGCCAGTTCCTGTTCAATTGAATCCTGAGCGGCTAATTCTG
>JASFYS010000099.1:0-10107 GCA_045047095.1 Desulfuromusa sp.
TCTGCTGACAATGTATTCGACCCCTGCATGTATTGCGGATTCATGCAGAACTGAATCTTCGAAGTCGGTAAATCTTGATTCTAAAGCATTTTCAATAACCAGACGATTCACTGCTGCCACTTCAAATAATGCCATTATGGAATGAATGCACGTGTTTGCTTTTCCTTTGTCCAGGTGTTTTGACAGTAGATAGTGGATTGTTGTAACTGTGGTCGCACAGAGAAAACCGGTCATTTCCGAACGCTCAACTCTGGATAATAAATATGAAGCATGTTCAGAAAAAGGCTGACGATCCAGAAGAACATCCAGAATAATATTGGTGTCAAAAAGTACTTTCATAGATGTTTCTCTTCCAGGTAGTTTTTGTAGTCGTTTTCTGCAAATTCTGAATCTTTTAAAACCCCTTTTAATGACTGAACTGTCGGAGTGATTGGACCATTCTCGTTTAGATTTTCGTTTTTTATAATGACAAAAAGATCTGAGACAATTTTGGAAACAGATTTGCCCGTTTTGGCAGAATGTTCTTTGGCCGACTCTATAAGTTGATCATCAAGTCTTAACGTTAGTTTTGTGTTCATGCCTTGCCTCCAATCTCACAGTGACGGATTAGTTTCAGGAAAGTATACGTCATGTAGGGGTGGCTGTCAATTTTAAGCTAACGCAATACAGGTTTACTTATTGTTAACTGAGGTTGTTTGTGGTAGAGTTTACCAAATGTAAACGAGGGGAGTCGCAATGCATGTTGTCAGGAAGAGGCCATTTGATGAGGCGGCAAAGAAATATCCAAAAAATCGAATTGTTATTATGGATACCTATCGGGCTTTAAAAGCCGGTCGATTTGACTCGCCGGAGGAATTAAAAAAAGAATTTCCAACTCTGGATAATTTTAAATACAAGGACAAGTGGTACGTTATTGATATCGGTGGCAACAACCTGAGGATCATGGCTATGGTTCTCTTTAAAAATCAAAAATTCTATGTCAAGCATATCGTCACACACGCTGAATACGATAAGCTTTGCAAGCGCTACAGAAAGGGGGCTCAATGAACACTTCAACAGCAAGGCAATTGGAAAGCTCATTCCTCTCCTTCTTCGAAACTGCACATAGAGCGATTGAGATCCAAACAGAACAAGACTATCAGTTTGCTCTTGATCTCATTGAGCATTTAATTGAAAAGGCCGAGGACAAAGAGGGGGAGCCTCTTCTTCATATGATAGATTTGGTTGCAGACTCAATTGAAAAATATGAAGATAGTTTTGAGGATATGCAGGAGTTTATTCGAGCGGTTGATGCGCTAGATCCAGCCCGCTCTGCTCTTCGCGTTATCATCGATCAACACAAACTGACTTACGCCGATTTACAAGAAGAAATAGGCTCAAAATCTCTCGTTTCTCAGATTGTAAATGGAACGAAAAATCTGACAAAAAACCACATAGCAAAGTTGTCTGAGCGATTTAAAATAAGTCCTGAGTTGTTTTTTTAGTTTTTTATTGCGGGATAGAAGGGCTTGTCAGAATAAAGGTTTATTTAATTAGTTACCACCCTACAAGACCACCTCTCCCGTAGAACTCTCAATAACCAATCCACACACCCGAGAAAGAAATCCTAATCCGGATATTCGACTTTTTCTATCCCTTCTCTGCGGCTTTTGCTACCATGCCTCGATGATTTCGCTGATCGATACCCATATTCATCTCGATGCTCCTGAACTGAATGGTCAGGGATTGAAACTTCTTCCTGAAGCACAGCAATGTGGGATCGACAGGTTTGTTGTGCCGGGGGTGCGGGTCAGTGGCTGGGCTGGAATGCTTGCTCTGGCGGAAAATGCTGAAAATGTGTATCTTGCGCCGGGATTGCATCCGGCATACGCTGACCAGTGGACGTTGGAGGCAGAACATCACTTGAAAGAACTGACAGTGCAGCCGAAAGTTGTTGCTATCGGTGAAATTGGGCTGGATGGTACGGTTGGGCCAGCCTTGCAACAGCAGGAAATGGTTTTTCGCGCACAGTTACAGATTGCTCTCGATGCCGGACTGCCGGTCTTGCTGCACAGTCGGAAGGCAACAGGGCGGGTGCTCGATATCTTGCGTGAGCTGGAAATTGGTCAGCAGATCGGCGGAATCTGGCACGGGTTTTCTGCCAGTTTACAGGTGGCACAGGAGCTTGTTGATCTGGGATTCAAGATTGGAGTCGGCCCGATACTGTTGCGGGAAAATGCTCGGAAGTTGCCCGATGCGTTGAAAATTCTGCCAGCTTCGGCGCTTGTTCTGGAAACTGACCTGCCCGACATGGCTGAGAAACCTGAAGCGTTATTGAAGGTTGCAGAAAGGGTTGCTGAACTGCGTGACTGCTCATTGGAGGAGGTGGCGCGGATTACCAGTGGGAATGCCGTTTTGATTTTCGGGTTGGATTGATTTTGTAGGGGCGATTCCCTGTGATCGCCCAGGGCAGGCACGGGGGCCTGCCCCTACTGATAATATTGGAAAAAATATGTCAGAAGATAGGTTCAACCGGATGCAGCTACTGGTTGGTAGCGACGGAATAGAAAGACTAAATAATTCTTCTGTTGCTGTTTTTGGCATTGGCGGGGTCGGTGGTTATGCAGTCGAAGCTCTGGTGCGGGGCGGAGTTGGTAAGCTAACTCTGATTGATCCCGATATTGTCTGTATCACCAATATCAACCGACAAATTCATGCTCTGGAAGAAACGGTTGGGCGAGCAAAAGTTGCAGTGATGGCAGAACGCTGTCGGGCGATCAATCCTCAGGTTGACATCGTTGAGAAGTGTACAGCTTATCGGGATGATACCAGCGTTGAGCTCCTCTCACCACAGTTCGACTACGTGCTTGACTGCATCGATACCGTTACCGACAAGTTACATTTACTTCAGAGTTGTCATAGTCGGGGCTTGCTGATTATCTCTTCTATGGGGGCGGCGAATAAACTTGATCCGACCCAGATCGAGGTTGCCGACATCTCTGCGACAAAAAAATGTCGGCTGGCGCGAACGATCCGTAAAGAATTACGCAAACAAGGAATTGAGCAAGGGATCAAGGTGGTTTACTCCACCGAAGAATTTCGCCCACTCACTGATCCTGGGGCCACTGACCGAAAACCAGTTCTTGGCAGTTCATCATATCTTCCCCCACTGTTTGGATTGACGATGGCAGGGGTGGTGATTCAGGAGTTGCTCGGGGAGTGACCGATTTTCCACGCAAACCAACTAGCAAATTGATGAGATTTATTTTTCGTCAGGTGCTTAAGTCCTTTCATTGAGCACGTGAAACTCAACGGCGAGCTGATTTTCGAGTGGCTGGAAAGTCAGTTGATGATCAGCTGGGCAGGATAAAAGAGCACTTGGTCAATTAATCAGGTATAGTTGCGGTAGCTGATCAATTGTTTGATCTGGGAACGAGGAGAGCATGGCACGAGTTGCAGTAAATCCTGAAATTCTTCAATGGGCAGGTCAACGTGCTGGATTGCCTATTGATGACCTGCGCCGAAAATTCCCGAAGATATCGGACTGGCTACAAGGGGAGCTTGCCCCCACTCTGAAGCAGCTGGAAGCCTTTGCCCGTATGACCCATACACCGATTGGTTTCTTTTTTCTTCCAGAACCACCCGATATCTCCTTGCCTATTCCCGATTTTCGCACCATGGCAGCTGAAAGGCCGGTCTCCCCCAGTCCCGATCTTCTGGAAACCATCTATCTTTGTCAGCAGCGGCAGGATTGGTACCGTGATTATGCCTATCTGTATGGTGAAGAAGCGTTGGCATGGGTCGGCTCCGGAACCATTGAGGGTGATGTTGTAGAAGTCGCAGCTGAATTGCGTGATGTCATCGGTCTTGATTTAGCTGAGAGGCAACGACTTGCGACCTGGAGTGATGCACTGAGGTTTTTTATCGAGAGGGTAGAAAACTCTGGTGTGTTGGTTATGATTAGCGGCATTGTTGGAAGTAACACACATAGAAAACTCTCCCCTGAGGAATTTCGTGGTTTTGCTCTGGTTGATTCCCATGCTCCTATCATTTTCATTAATGGCGCGGACAGTAAGTCTGCTCAGATGTTTACTCTGGCCCATGAATTGGTTCACCTCTGGTTGGGTGAAGCCGGTGTTTCGGATAGCCAAGTTGTCAGGTGGCCGGAAAAAGGGATTGAGTATTGGTGCAATGCGGTGGCGGCAGAATTACTGGTTCCGCTTGAATCTGTTCGGCAAGCATATTTGCCGGAAGAGACTATTGAAGGTGCAATGCGACGCTTGGCGAGGCAGTTCAAGGTTAGCACTCTGGTCATTTTGCGCCGTATTTTTGATCTGGGTGCCATCGATCATGAAACTTTATGGCAAACTTACAACGACGAATTGGAACGTTTGCGGCAATTGAACGGGACAGGTGCAGGGGGGGGAGATTTTTATCGCACCCTTGGTTCTCGGGTTAGTAAGCGGTTTGTCCGAGCGGTTATCGGTAGTGCATTGGAGGGGCAAACCCTCTTTCGTGATGCTTTTCGGCTGCTTGGTATAAGGAAAACCGAAACTTTTTATCGTGCAGCCAGTGAATTGGGGGGGCGCTGATTGTGGTCTATTTACTTGACGCCAATGTGTTTATACAGGCAAAAAACCTGCATTACGGGTTTGATTTCTGCCCCGCTTTCTGGGACTGGTTGATTGAACAAAATGTAGCCGAAAAGGTTTTCAGTATCGAAAAGGTCGCCGATGAAATTTATGCTGGTGACGATGATTTATCTGTCTGGGCAAAGGAACACGGTGATAACTTCTTCTTGTCACCTGATGCAAGCGTTGTCGCTAGCTTTGCTGAGGTGAGTACTTGGGCAACCGGACAGAATTTTGAACCTGCAGCGGTGAATACTTTTTTGCAGGTTGCCGACTATTATCTTGTCTGTTATGCCAAGGCGCATGACGCAGTTATTGTTACACATGAAAAACCTGCGAACTCACTGAAAAAAATTAAAATCCCCAATGTTTGTGTGGGGCTCGGTATCAAGTTTATGACTCCCTATGAAATGCTTCACCTTGAACGTGCCCGCTTCGTGCTTGGCACGGCGGTTGAAGTACCCAACCTATCTTCTTGAATATCGGAAGGACTTTTCTCTTGGATGCATATTTTTGGCAACTGCCACTCCTGTTTTTTGTCGGGATCGTGGCTGGTATTCTTAATACACTGGCGGGTGGTGGCTCACTACTCACCTTGCCGCTGTTAATTTTTATGGGTTTGCCGGGTTCAGTTGCTAACGGCACCAATCGAATTGCGATTTTTTGCCAGAATATTTTTGCCATTCGTGGATTCAGTAAACGCGGGATGCTGCCATTGCAGCTGGCGCTGCTTTGTACTCCTTCGGCATTACTGGGTAGCTGGGTCGGAGCCAATCTGGCAATCAATCTTGATGATCAAGTGTTCAAGCGAGTGTTGGCACTGATTATGATTGGTGTTTTGATATTTACTGCCATCGACCCGATGAAGCGGTTTCGGCAAGAGGATGTGGAATTTGGTCTGTGGCGGAAAGTTCTGATCGTCCTCTCCTTTTTTGGCGTTGGTGTTTATGGTGGATTTGTGCAAGCTGGTGTTGGTTTTATCGTGATTACGGCACTGTTGATTCATGGGCTTGATCTGGTGCGGATCAATGCCATCAAGGTATTTGTTATTTTTGCCTACACCTTTATTGCTCTCGGAGTTTTTATTTATCACGGACAGGTTGATTATTATCTGGGTTTTGCTCTGGCTGCTGGAAATTCAATTGGCGGGATGATTGGACCAAAGTTGGCAGTTGATAAAGGGCACGATTGGATCAAAAAAGTTGTCAGCTTGACGGTGCTGGTATTTGCGCTGAAATTGCTACTGTTTCCGTAATCCTTTCAAAATGCGTTCCCCTATTGTTGACTGTAGAACTAGTAAAGCGGTAAAATGGGAGCTGGTTCTTTAAGAAGATCTATATTTTATATTTACGTACGACCATATTAACTGCCGGAGAAAGAACATGGCTTTACGAGAAATTTTGCATTACCCTGACCCTTTGCTGAAACAAAAATCGGTGCCAGTCACCGAATTCAATGATGAACTTAAACAACTGGCTGGCGACATGGCGGAGACTATGTATGCTGCTCCAGGTGTTGGTCTGGCTGCCCCGCAGGTGGGAGCATTGCAGCGACTGATTATTCTTGATTGCTCCGCAAGTGATGAGCCGAATGATCTTCTGATTGCTGTGAACCCTGAAATTATAGCCGGAGAGGGAGATTCTCTGGAAGAGGAAGGCTGCCTCTCTGTCCCTGGATATTGGGCCAGCGTGAAACGTCACTCACAGGCAACACTGCGTTATCAGGATACCGACGGTAACTTCCATGAGCGGGAAGCTGAGGGGCTATTGGCAATCGGGATGCAGCATGAGATTGATCACCTTGAAGGGGTGTTGTTTGTCGACCGTCTTTCCCCTTTAAAGCGCTCAATATTTCGAAAAAAGTATATGAAGATGTTGAAGGAGAAGGAAGCTGAAAATGCTGAAGCCTGAAAGTCTTCGCACCGTTTTCATGGGAACCCCGGAGTTTGCTCTGGAAACAATGGAAGGTTTGCTCGCTTTTGGGGTTAATCTGGTCGGCGTCTATACCCAGCCGGATCGGCCCAAAGGGCGAGGTAAAAAACTGGCAGCTTCTCCAGTTAAGCAGTTGGCTCTTGAGTATGGCATCCCGGTTTTTCAACCACAGAAATTACGTGATCCTGTGGCAGTCAAAGAATTACAAGCATTACGGCCGGACTTGATCATTGTTGTGGCTTATGGACAAATTTTACCAAAAACAGTTCTTGATACCCCCCGCTACCACTGTATTAATGTCCACGCTTCCCTGCTGCCCCAATATCGTGGTGCTGCACCAATCAATAAGGTCATTATTGATGGTGAAATCGAAACCGGGGTGACAACGATGCTGATGGATATTGGACTCGATACGGGGGATATGCTGGTTAAGCGCAGCTTGCATATTGGCAAGAATGAAACTGCAGGACACCTGCATGATCGCCTAGCTCAACTGGGTCGGGACGCCCTGGAGGAAACCCTTCAGCAGCTTTGTGCTGGGAGTCTGGTTGCAGAAAAGCAGGACGATAAGCTGAGCTGTTACGCTCCAATGCTGAAGAAGGAAGATGGTCTGATTGACTGGCAGCGGTCAGCAATTGACATCCATAACCAAGTGCGAGGTCTTGATCCCTGGCCCGGTGCCTATACTTATCTCGATGGCAAGGTTCTTAAAATTGCAACGACGACAGTTGCTGCAGATATTTCCGGCGAGCCAGGAACAATCCTATCAGCTGATAAAACCGGAGTTCGAGTTGCATGTGGTGAAGGCATTCTGGTGATTGGAGAACTGCAATTGCCGGGCAAAAAGCGACTTGCAGCGATGAATTTTCTCAGTGGCAGACCACTGTTTGTAGGAACTGAATTGGGGTGAATGTAAGGGCGATTCATGAATCGCCCTTATGGATGTGTAACAAATTACAAACGTAAAAATAAAAAGGGAATAGAACATGAATCTGATGCGTACCGTAATGCTCATGACCCTCATGACTGTGGTGCTGGTTTTTGCCGGAGGAGCCCTCGGAGGGCAGAGTGGCGCTCTGATTGCTTTAATCATCGCTGCAGTGATGAATCTTGGCAGTTACTGGTTTTCAGATAAAGTTGTTATCAAGATGTATCGTGGTCAGGAAACCCAGAGTGGTGAGCTCTATGAGGTTGTCAGCGAGCTTTGCCAGCAGAATAATCTTATTATGCCAAAGGTTTATCTAATTCCTAAATCGACCCCCAATGCGTTTGCTACCGGACGTAATCCCAAGCATGCTGTGGTCGCTGCAACTGAAGGAATACTACAGGTTCTCAGCCGCGAAGAACTTAAGGGGGTTATGGCTCACGAACTGGCTCATGTTCAAAATCGCGATATTTTGATTGGCTCAATTGCAGCAACCTTTGCCGGAGCGATCAGCTATATGGCACATATGGCGCAATGGGCGATGATCTTCGGTGGTCGTGATGATGAGGACAGTAATCCGCTTGCGATGATTGCGATGATGATTCTGGCTCCGATTGCCGCTATGCTGGTACAGATGGCCATCTCTCGCTCTCGTGAATATGGTGCTGACAAGAAGGGAGCAGAGCTTTGTGGTCATCCGCATGATCTGGCTAACGCGTTGCGCAAGCTGGAAATGTCCAACCAGCGGATGCCGATGAAAAAGGTGAATGCAGCGACAGCGCATATGTTTATTGTGAATCCTCTCAGTGGCAAGAAATTAGCGAAGCTGTTTTCAACCCATCCGCCGATGGAAGAACGGATCCGTCGCCTTGAGGGGATGTAGCAGCGTTCTGCCATGCGCGGCTCTGAATATGATATTTGACACATGATAGGACGCTATGACTTCTAGACCGACCGATAGTCCCCGACGAGCAGCGTACGAAATCCTGCAACGGGTTGCTGATGGTGCTTTTTCTGATGTGATGCTGGATACCGTATTGAATCGCTCCAAGTTGGATCTGCGCGATCGCCGCCTGGTAACAGGGCTGGTTTATGGTCTTTTACGTTTGCAAGGCCGGGTTGATTTTGCCTTGGCACAGTTTTGCAATCAACCTTTACCGCGTTTGCAACCGGAAGTCCTATGGTTGCTGCGGCTTGGTGCTTATCAACTGCTGGAACTGGATCGGGTTCCTGCACATGCTGCGGTCAATTCAACGGTGGAGCTGGCGCGTGAGCTGCAGTTGGAACCGGCGGTTGGATTCATTAATGGGGTGTTGCGCTCGCTTGATCGGGGGAAAGCAGATATTCCCTGGCCAACTCCTGAAAAGATTAAATCTTATCTACAACATGTTTGCAGTCAGCCGGCCTGGTTGAGCAAAGAGGTGATGCGGCAGTTGCCAAATGTTGAAGCGCGGGCTCTGGGCGAAAGTTTATCCGAGCCTCCACCTTTGACCTTACGTGTTAATAGCTTGAAAACTAACCGTGAGGATTTTTTAGCTGCCCTGGCTGAAGCTGGACATCAAGCTCACCCCAGCTCCTTTTCTCCAGAAGGGGTGACTATTGATCGACGCGGTGAAGATCCCTTGCCGGGAGATGTTGAAGGCTGGTATCAGGTGCAGGATGAGGCAAGTATCCTGATCGCTCATCTGTTAGATGCTCAACCTGGACAACAAATTCTTGATGCCTGCGCTGCTCCGGGCGGAAAAACAACCCATCTGGCAGCGCTAACTGGTAATCAGGCGGAAATTCTGGCTCTGGATAAATATCCTCGGCGGGTGGAACTGATTGAACAGGGGGCGCAAAGGTTGGGATGTTCATCAATCGTTGCACAACAGTGGGATCTGACTGAATCCCCAGATTTTCTTGAAGCACAAAGTTTTGATCGAATTTTGCTCGATGCCCCTTGTAGTGGTCTTGGGGTGCTGCGGCGTAATCCTGAAGGGCGCTGGAATAAATCTCCTGTCAACCTCCGGGAACTGGCGGTTTTGCAACGCCAGATTTTGGAGAATATCGCACCGCTGGTCAAGCCCGGTGGCAAATTGCTCTATTCGGTTTGTACCTTCAGCCATGGTGAAACCGATGCAATTATTGATAGTTTTTTAGAAGATCATTCTGAGTTTGAATTAGAAAACCTGGCTGAACAGGTCGCTCGCGAGTGGGCTGATCTCTTCACCGATAAAGGAACTTTGCGTAGTTATCCACATCGCCACGGTGGCATGGATGCCTTTTTTACTGCTCGGTTTGCGCGATGTGGTTGAATGAACAAGGGCGAACACAAGATTCGCCCCTACGTAACACGTAACCAGATGTAGGGGCGAATCTTGTGTTCGCCCTGTTTCCGGAGTTAATCCATGATTAAAATTGCTCCTTCAATTCTTTCAGCCGACTTTTCCCGTTTGGGAGAGGAAATAAAGGCCATCGATCACGCAGGTGCTGACTATATCCATGTTGATGTTATGGACGGTCACTTTGTTCCAAATATTACCATTGGCCCCCTGGTTGTTAATGCCATCCGACCGATAACTGAGCGGCCGCTGGATGTCCATCTGATGATCGAAAATCCGGATCAATATATTCCGGGATTTGCCGAGGCTGGAGCCGA
>JASFYS010000100.1:0-15259 GCA_045047095.1 Desulfuromusa sp.
CTGCGGTCAGTGTGGTCTTGCCGTGGTCAACGTGACCAATGGTACCGATGTTGACGTGCGGCTTTGTCCTTTCGTACTTTTCCTTGGACATAATAAAACTCCTATCCTTGGCCTAACCATTGACCTTGGCGATAATTTCTTCACTAATTGCTTTTGGCGCCTGATCATAGTGATCAAAAACCATTGAGTAAGTAGCACGGCCTTGTGTTGCACTGCGCAAATCAGTCGCATAGCCAAACATGCTAGACAGTGGCACATGAGACTCAACAATCTGCGCACCGCCACGAGCATCCATGCCCATAATCCTGCCACGCCGGCTACTTAAATCTCCAATAACATCACCCATATATTCTTCTGGGACAACGACTTCCACAGCCATAATTGGTTCGAGCAGAGCAGGAGATGCTTTTCTAGCTCCTTCTTTAAAACCCATTGAACCGGCGATTTTAAAAGCCATTTCGTTGGAATCGACATCATGATATGAACCATCAAAAACCGTAACCTTGACATCAACAATGGGGAAACCCGCCAACACTCCATTGGCTGAAGCTTCTTCAGCACCTTTACCTACTGCAGGAATATATTCTCGAGGTATAACTCCACCTTTGATTGCATCAACAAATTCGAAACCCTTACCAGCCTCACCCGGCTCCAGACGCAGCCAGCAATCACCATATTGACCGCGACCGCCGGACTGGCGCACAAATTTACCCTGAACCTCGACTGCCTTGGTAATGGATTCCCGATAAGCGACCTGAGGAGCGCCAACATTACACTCAACCTTAAATTCACGCTTCATCCTGTCAACAATAACTTCGAGGTGCAATTCGCCCATCCCCGACAGAATAGTTTGACCGGTTTCCTCATCAGTCCTGACACGCAATGATGGGTCTTCAGATAAAAGCTTGCCGAGCGCTATCCCCATCTTTTCCTGATCAGCCTTGGTTTTTGGCTCGACGGAAAGGTGAATAACCGGCTCTGGAAAATCCATTGTTTCAAGTAGCGAAGGATGTTGCAAATCGCAGAGAGTATCGCCTGTGGTTGTGCTTTTCAAACCAACAGCTGCCGCAATATCACCAGAGTAAACTTGTTTAATCTCTTCGCGCTTATTTGCATGCATTTTCAGCAAACGGCCAAAACGCTCTTTTCTCCCTTTAGTTGAATTCAAAACCGTGGTACCAGATTCAGCAATTCCAGAATAAACCCGGAAAAAGGTCAACTGACCAACAAAGGGGTCGGTCATAATTTTAAAAGCCAGAGCAGCAAAAGGAGCAGCATCGTCAGCTGGCCGTACTAACTCATCGCCAGTATCCGGATGAACACCCTTAATCGGCTCAACATCGAGAGGTGACGGCATATAGTCAATGACTGCATCAAGAAGTGTCTGAACACCCTTATTCTTGAAAGCACTGCCACAAAGAACCGGGCAAAAATCAATATTATGGGTTCCCTTACGGATAGCTAACTTAATTTCATCAAGCGTCAACACTTCGCCACCAATGTATTTCTCCATCAATACGTCATCATACGAAGAAATTTCTTCCAGCAAAGCTTCACGAGCAACCTCGACAGCGTCTGCCATATCGGTAGGGAT
The DNA here is from genome assembly GCA_045047095.1 of Desulfuromusa sp. GTDB lineage: Bacteria > Desulfobacterota > Desulfuromonadia > Desulfuromonadales > Geopsychrobacteraceae > Desulfuromusa. The sequence continues at coordinate 1,595 of JASFYS010000100.1, forward strand.
ATCGATAACCTCAAACTTAGCCCCCATTGACTCGTCATCCCAGACAATGGCCTGCATAGCGACCAAGTCAACCACCCCACGAAAGCCCTCTTCAGCACCAATTGGAAGCTGAAGGGGAAGAGGATTTGCACCCAGACGATCACGGATCATCTCTACGCCGCGGGTAAAATCTGCACCAGTGCGATCCATCTTATTTATAAAGGCGATCCTTGGGACACCATACTTATCAGCTTGACGCCAAACGGTTTCGGATTGAGGCTCAACGCCTCCAACAGAACAAAAAACCGCCACAGCACCATCAAGAACCTTTAGAGACCGCTCAACCTCGATAGTAAAATCAACGTGGCCAGGAGTATCTATAATATTAACCCGGTGATCCTTCCAGAAACAAGTTGTTGCGGCTGAGGTTATCGTAATGCCCCGCTCTTGCTCCTGCTCCATCCAATCCATGGTAGCAGCACCATCATGGACTTCTCCTATCTTATGCGAAACTCCCGTATAATAGAGAATACGCTCCGTAGTCGTCGTTTTCCCGGCATCAATATGAGCCATAATGCCGATATTGCGGGTTTTACTTAATGTAACTTTACGAGCCACAAACTACTCCTGAATCAAACGACTGAACTACCAGCGGTAATGAGCAAAGGCTTTATTGGCTTCTGCCATACGGTGTGTATCTTCACGTTTCTTCACTGCAGTGCCACGATTATTAGCAGCGTCCAAAAATTCACCAGCAAGACGCTCACGCATCGTTTTTTCGCTGCGCGCCTTGGCATAGATAGCAATCCAGCGCATTGCCAGAGCAGTGCGGCGGGATGGACTGACTTCAATTGGAACCTGGTAAGTAGAACCACCGACACGACGCGACTTGACTTCAAGTACCGGGCGGACATTCTCCATAGCAGTTTTAAAAACTTCCAATGGATCATTTCCAGACCGCTCAGCAACCAAATCGAAAGCACCGTAGACAATTTGCTCCGCAGTACTCTTCTTACCATCAACCATGACATTATTTACAAACTTGGCAACTAGCAGATCCCCATATTTGGGATCGGGCAGAATGATCCGCTTAGGGACCTCTCTTCTCCTTGGCATAACGTCCTCTTTCTCAGACTATAAATTACTTAGGGCGCTTAGCGCCATACTTGGAGCGAGCTTGCTTGCGATCTTTAACGCCAGCAAGATCAAGAGTACCACGCACGATATGATAACGAACGCCCGGCAAATCTTTAACCCGACCGCCACGAATCAAAACAACCGAGTGCTCCTGCAGGTTATGCCCCACCCCTGGAATATAAGAGGTTACGACAATGCCATTTGTAAGACGAACACGGGCAACTTTCCGCAACGCAGAGTTTGGTTTTTTAGGAGTTGTCGTATACACACGAGTGCAAACTCCACGTCTCTGCGGACAAGACTTAAGCGCAGGCGCAGTCGATTTTACAATCTTCTTTTTGCGCCCGTTGCGGATCAATTGGTTAATTGTTGGCATCTAGATTCTCCCAAATCTCTATCATTATTTCAGTCGATCTTGACTGACTTTTCTGTGGGGAAAAACCCGCAGAGATTATCAACCGACCACACCTTTGTCAAGTTCTTTTTTACTGCTTATAAATTAGTCTTTACTGAACAAAAACCCTGTTTTATAGAACCTTCACAGCACTCAATCCAGCCCTTCAGAGGTCTCAGTTTCTGACTCGTCAATCACAATGGGCTCTTCCAATTTAATCTCCGGCTCCGGAATCATCAGTTCAGCCGAACGATACCTCCCAACTCCAGTTCCAGCTGGGATCAAGCGGCCCATAATAACATTCTCTTTAAGGCCCCGTAGCGAGTCTTTCTTGCCCTGGATTGAAGCCTGTGTCAGCACCTTGGTCGTTTCCTGGAAGGAAGCAGCTGAAATGAATGACTCAGTTGACAGGGACGCCTTAGTAATACCCAGCATGATTGTCTCACCAATAGCAGGCTCACCACCATCAGCCATGACCCGCTCATTTTCTCCCTCAAATACCCAACGATCAATCTGGTCATCAATCAGAAAGCTGGTATCGCCAACGTCTTTGATCTGGACTTTGCGCAACATCTGCCGCACGATCGTTTCAATATGCTTATCGTTAATCTTAACGCCCTGCAAACGATAAACCTCTTGAACCTCATCAACTAAATATTTTGAGAGCTCCTTGCTACCAAGAACGCGGAGAATATCATGAGGATTACTTGAGCCGTCAACCAACTCTTCACCCGCATGAATGACATCCCCCTCATGTACCGAAATATGTTTCCCTTTTGGAATTAGATATTCAGCTGGCTCACCTATTTCAGGAGTGACTATAATTTTACGTTTTCCTTTAGAATCCTTACCATAGGAAACGACTCCATCGATTTCTGAAATAACTGCAAGCTCTTTTGGCTTACGCGCTTCAAATAACTCTGCAACCCGGGGCAAACCACCGGTAATATCTTTAGTCTTGGTGGTCTCACGCGGAATTTTTGCAAGAATGGAACCCGCATGGAGTTCTGCACCCTCCTCGACCGAGATATTGGCTCCGATTGGCAACATGTAGCGTGCCTGAGTCCCATTAGGCAGCTTAACGGTCTTGCCGTCTTCACCTTTTACGGTGATCCGTGGTCGCTTATCAGCAGACTTGGATTCAGTAACAACCTTACGCGAAAGACCAGTGACCTCGTCAACTTGCTCTTCCATGGTCACCCCTTCAGCAATATCACCATAGTGGGCAATACCACCAACCTCAGTGATAATAGGAACAGTGTAGGGATCCCATTCAGCTAATATTTCACCGGTCTTGATTCTCCCACCTTCCTGGGTGGTCAAACGAGCCCCATAAACAACCCCATAGCGCTCTCGTTCACGTCCGGTATCATCAACAACGGCAATTTCACCCTTGCGATTCATGACCACGGGGAAGCCCTTATCATCCTCAACCGTGGTTAAATTAATATACTTGAGAGAACCATCAAAGCGCGCTTCAAGTGCAGTTTGTTCTGCGCGTCGTGAGGCGGTCCCCCCGATATGGAAAGTCCGCATCGTTAACTGTGTGCCTGGCTCACCAATGGACTGCGCAGCAATAACGCCAACTGCCTCACCAAGATTAACCAAGTGACCACGACCCAAGTCCCGCCCATAACAATATGCACAGATGCCACGCTTACTCTTACAGGTCAAAACCGAGCGAATTTTAACTCGTTCAATTCCAGCTTCTTCAATAACCGCGACCAGCTCTTCATCAATCAGCTGGTTAGCTTCAACCAGAAGCTTGTCAGTAACGGGATCAACGATATCATCCAAAGCAACGCGGCCAAGAATCCGATCACCCAAGCGCTCGATAATCTCTCCACCTTCTGTCAAAGTCGAAACTTCAATACCGTCAAGAGTGTCACAATCTTGCTCTATAATGATGGCATCCTGTGCGACATCAACAAGGCGTCGAGTTAAGTAACCAGAGTTCGCTGTTTTAAGTGCAGTATCAGCCAAACCTTTACGAGCACCGTGAGTCGAAATAAAATACTGCAGAACGGTTAAGCCCTCGCGAAAGTTTGCCGTAATTGGGGTCTCAATAATTGACCCATCAGGTTTAGCCATCAAACCGCGCATACCTGCCAGTTGGCGAATCTGTTGGGCGCTGCCTCGCGCTCCTGAATCCGCCATCATGTGGATTGCATTAAATGACGAAACTTCAACCTCTTCACCATTTGCAGACGTTATTTTTTCTACAGCGATGTTGCCGAGCATGGTTTCAGCAATATCCTCAGTACACTTGGCCCAGATATCAATAACCTTATTATAGCGTTCGCCATCAGTGATCAAACCTTCGGTATACTGCTGTTGGATATCTTTGACTTCCTCAGCAGAAACCTTAATCCGAGCCTCTTTGGTTGCCGGAATAACCATGTCGTCCAGGCAAATCGAGACCCCTGCCAGGCTTGAATAGCGGAAACCAGTTTCCTTGAGTTTATCAGCGAGGATAACAGTTTCTTTGTTTCCGGCATAACGGAAGCTGATGTCGATCAAATCAGCAACTTGTTTTTTACCCATGACTTTATTAACGTGTTTGAAATCAATAATATCCGGAATAACCTCGCGCAGCAGAACCCGCCCAACAGTTGTTTCAATCCTCTCAATCGGGGCTCCCTTGACTGGCGACATCCGGACCTTAATGACAGCCTGAAGGTCGGCCATGCCAACATCGTAAGCCATGCGTACCTCATCCTGCGAGGCAAACACTTTCCCAGTTCCCGCAACAAATGGTCGCTCTTTAGTCATATAATACAGACCCAGAACCATATCCTGTGACGGAACGATAATAGGCTTCCCACTTGCGGGGGAAAGGATATTATTGGTCGACATCATCAATACCCGGGCTTCAATCTGACTTTCAATTGAAAGTGGTAAGTGGACGGCCATCTGGTCACCATCGAAGTCCGCATTGAAGGCGGTACAAACCAATGGGTGTAGTTGAATAGCTTTACCCTCAATCAACACTGGCTCGAAGGCCTGAATACCAAGACGGTGAAGAGTTGGAGCGCGGTTAAGCATAACCGGATGCTCTTTAATGACTTCCTCTAGAACGTCCCAGACTTCAGCCTTTTCTTTTTCCACCATTTTTTTGGCAGCTTTAACCGTCCCAGACAAACCTCGTTCATCAAGCTTTTGATAGATAAAAGGTTTAAACAGCTCAAGAGCCATTTTCTTGGGCAAACCACATTGATGCAATTTCAATTCGGGGCCAACAACGATGACCGACCGACCCGAATAATCAACCCGCTTCCCGAGCAGATTCTGGCGGAAACGTCCCCCCTTACCTTTAAGCATATCGGACAGTGATTTTAACGGACGCTTGCTTGGACCGGTAATCGCGCGACCACGGCGGCCGTTATCAAACAGTGCATCAACCGCTTCCTGAAGCATCCGTTTTTCGTTGCGAATAATAACCTCTGGTGCGCGTAATTCCATCAACCGTTTGAGGCGATTATTTCGATTGATCACGCGGCGATAAAGATCATTCAGATCTGATGTTGCAAAACGTCCACCATCCAATGGCACCAATGGACGCAATTCCGGGGGGAGAACGGGGACCGTCTCCAAAATCATCCATTCCGGCTGGTTGCCGCTCTGCCGAAATGAGTTAATAACTTTTAAACGCTTGGAAACCTTCTTGCGCTTGGCTTCACTGGTCGCTTCCTTCATCTCGATCCGGAGCTGGTCTCCAACTTCAACCAAGTCAATCTCAGCCAACAGTTCGCGGACAGCTTCGGCACCCATGCCAGCGACAAACTGACCAGCAAATTCATCCATTGCCGCACTGTATTGATCTTCAGCAAGGAGCTGCCCCTTGATGAGAGCTGTCTCACCCGGGTCAAGAACAACGTATGCCTCAAAGTAAAGAACCTTTTCCAGGTCTTTGAGGGTCATATCCAACAGCGCCCCGATTCGTGACGGCAGGGACTTGAGAAACCAGATATGGGCAACGGGACAGGCAAGGTCAATATGACCTAGCCGCTCACGCCGAACCTTACTCGGAATGACTTCAACACCACATTTTTCACAAACAATACCGCGGTGCTTCATCCGTTTATATTTTCCGCAGTTACATTCATAATCTTTGGTTGGGCCAAAAATTTTGGCGCAGAAAAGTCCATCACGCTCCGGTTTAAAGGTGCGATAGTTGATGGTTTCCGGTTTTTTTACTTCACCAAAAGAACGCTCACGGATTTTTTCCGGTGATGCCAGCGACAGCCGGATAGAGCTAAAACTCAATGGATCTTTCGGACGCTCAAAGAGACTAAAAATATCTTCCAAAACGCATTCTCCTTATAGGATGAGTGCTTTAGTTTCTACAATTTACGAGTTAACGCTTGCCAGTCAGGACTATTTCAGTCCTCCTCCAGCAGATCAACATCCAGACAAAGCGCCTGAAGTTCTTTGATCAATACGTTAAACGACTCCGGCAAGCCAGCTTCAAGGGTATGTTTCCCCTTAACGATAGCTTCGTACATCCGGGTTCGGCCGGCAACGTCATCTGACTTAACAGTCAAAAATTCCTGGAGTGCGTGGGCAGCACCATAAGCCTCCATGGCCCAGACCTCCATCTCCCCGAGTCGCTGGCCACCAAATTGAGCCTTACCACCAAGCGGCTGCTGGGTCACCAAACTGTAGGGACCGATTGACCGAGCATGGATTTTATCATCGACCAAGTGATGAAGCTTGAGGATATACATAATACCAACGGTCACTTTTTCCTTGAATGCTTCACCGGTCTGGCCATCATAAAGGGTCATCTGACCACTGGTATCAAACCCGGCACGCTTCACTTCACCCTTGATTAACTTTTCACTCACCCCCTCAAAAACTGGAGAGGCCATTGGCACACCCTGGAACAAGCGCCGCGCCAAAACTTTGAGGTCCTCTTCATTCAAGCCATCAATGAAACCATCCAGCTCTTTATCATTGTATGCCTCTTTTATCTGTTTTTTGAGAGCGTCCTCACTATATTGCTCTTCAAGAACTTTTCTAATTTGGTTTCCCAAACCGCGAGCTGCCAAACCCAGATGAGTTTCCAAAATCTGGCCAACATTCATCCGCGACGGAACGCCAAGAGGGTTAAGGACGATTTCAACCGGGGTACCATCCTCCATGTAGGGCATATCTTCCTGGGGAAGAATCCGTGACAAAACCCCTTTGTTACCGTGCCGGCCAGCCATTTTATCGCCAACCTGGAGCTTGCGCTTGATAGCAATGTAAACCTTGACCATCTTGATGACACCTGGAGGCAAATCATCACCACGCTTACATTTGTCAATCTTATCATCAAAAACAGCCGTAATTAATTGCTCGCGCTCTGCTAAACGATTCAGCAAACTACTGACTTTTTCTTCGGCATCATTACTACCGGAAACGGAAATCTCCTGGATACGTCCAAAAGGAACTTTGTCAAAGGTCTCTACTGTAATCTTACGCCGATTTGGCAGTAAAGCCTTCCCTGCCTCATCTTCAATAGCAACTGCTGCAGTTAAGCCCAGTAATAATGAACGAATTTTGTTACGTGTCGATTTACGCAGAATCCGGATCTCATCTTCCCGATCTTTGAGTAATTTTTCAATTTCACGCGCTTCGATCTGTTCCGTTCGAGCATCCTTATCAAACCCCTTACGGGAGAAAACCCGAGCACCGATAACAACACCTTCCTCACCCGGAGGAACCCGCAACGATGTATCCCTGACATCGCCAGCTTTTTCACCAAAAATTGCACGGAGCAATTTTTCTTCAGGTGATAGTTGCGTTTCCCCTTTTGGAGTAATTTTTCCGACCAGAATGTCCCCATGCTTGACACTGGCACCGATGCGGATAATCCCCGATTCATCCAAGTCACTGAGTGCATCTTCACCAAGGTTCGGAATATCATCGGTAATTTCTTCTTTTCCGAGTTTGGTATCACGTGCAACACACTCAAATTCTTCAATATGGATTGAGGTATAACGATCATCCTGAACTAATTTTTCAGAAATCAGGATAGCGTCCTCAAAGTTATAACCGTGCCACGGCATAAATGCGACCAGGATATTCTGCCCCAGAGCCAGCTCGCCCCACTGTGTCGAAGGTCCATCAGCAATAACATCGCCACCAGTAACCTGATCACCAACTTTAACGATTGGCTTCTGATTAATACAGGTATTCTGATTTGAACGGCTAAATTTGTGCAAGTTGTAGATGTCAACGCCGGTTCCAGTCGCATCGATATCCTGCTCATCAATCTGAATCACGATCCGGTCGGCATCAACGCTCTCAACAACACCATCATGGCGTGCGATCACTGAGTTTCCGGAATCATGGGCAACAGTTCTTTCCATCCCAGTGCCAACAAGTGGGGCATCAGTACGTAATAATGGCACCGCTTGACGCTGCATGTTCGAACCCATCAACGCCCGGTTGGCATCATCATTTTCCAAAAATGGGATCAGAGCCGCTGCAACTGAAACAATCTGCTTTGGCGACACATCCATCAAATCAATCTGATCGGGGGGTAACAGCAAGAACTCACCCGTCTTGCGCACGTTCACCAGTTCGTTGATAAACACACCATCATCATCAATTGGGGCATTCGCCTGAGCAATTGCATGCCCTTCTTCTTCAAGCGCCGAAAAATATTTAATATCAGTGCTTACTTTACCGTCTTTTACAATTCGGTATGGTGTCTCAACAAAACCATATTCATTAATCCGGGCATAAGTTGCCAACGAAGCAATCAAACCGATGTTCGGACCCTCTGGTGTTTCAATCGGACAGACCCGCCCATAATGAGTCGGGTGCACGTCTCGCACCTCAAACCCAGCCCGTTCACGAGTCAAACCACCCGGTCCGAGAGCCGATAAACGGCGCTTATGAGTCACTTCAGAAAGAGGATTAGTTTGATCCATAAATTGTGACAGCTGTGATGAACCGAAGAATTCTTTGACCACAGCCGAAACTGGCTTGGAATTAATCAAATCATGTGGCATCAAACTATCCACATCTTGCAAGCTCATCCGCTCTTTGATAGCACGCTCCATCCGTACCAGACCAACCCGATACTGGTTCTCCAGGAGTTCACCAACCGCTCTGACCCGACGGTTGCCAAGGTGGTCAATATCATCAACGGTTCCCTTACCATCACGCAAATCGACGAGGTAATGGACGACCCGAAGGATGTCCTCCCTGGTCAAAGTCGAAAGATCCAGTGGGCTATCAACGCCAAGCTTATGGTTGAGCTTTAGTCGTCCTACTGCCGAGATATCGTAACGATCAGCGTTAAAAAATAAGCTCTCAAAAAGGGTGGTTGCGGTTCTGATTGTTGGTGGATCGCCAGGGCGGAGACGGCGGAAAATCTCAATGATGGCATCTTCAGCTGTTTCAACTTTGTCAACCCGCAGGGTATCACTCAGATAGGAGCCAACATAGAGGTGATCAAAAAACAAAGTGGTAAAATTATTGATGCCCTTCTCCCGGAGCTCTTCTAGCTTCGCTTCAGAAAGCTCGCCATTACACTCAAGAATCACCTCACCAGTTGTTTCATCAACAATATCACTAACAACAACCTGTCCGACTAAATCTTCGGCGGTAATTGGGATTGACTCAATCCCCTCTTCATTAAGCTTACGAATGGCAGCACGGGTGAACTTACGGTTCGCCTTCACCAAAACTTCGCCACTCGTTGAGAGAACATCTGAACTCGCACGCTTCCCCGCCAGAAGATCAAAGTTCACCTTCTTTGAGTAACCTTTACCGTCCCAGGTAATCTCTTCAAGATCATAGTAATACTTAAGTAATTCTTCAGTTGTATACCCCAAAGCCTTCAATAAAACAGTTGCTGGAAGCTTGCGGCGACGGTCAATACGAACCCAAAGTAAATCTTTATGGTCAAAATCAAAATCGAGCCATGAACCCCGGTAAGGAATTACACGCGCACTAAAAAGAATTTTTCCGCTGGAATGACTTTTACCCTTATCATGTGAAAAGAACACCCCGGGAGAACGATGCAGTTGGCTGACAATAACCCGTTCGGTGCCATTGATGATGAAGGTTCCATTCTCTGTCATCAGTGGAATTTCACCAAAATAGACTTCCTGCTCTTTGATATCACGAATCGATTGAGTACCAGCTTCCTTATCAACATCCCAGGTAACCAGACGCACCTTGACCTTGATCGGAGCAGCATAGGTCATGCCCCGCTGATGGCACTCATCGACATCATACTTTGGTGCTCCCAAACCATATGATACATACTCCATTGAGCAGGTATCACTAAAATCGTGGATAGGGAAGACAGAACGAAAAACCGCCTCCAGACCGCTCTGTTTACGCTCAGAAGAAGGCAGGTTGGCTTGTAAAAAACGAGTATAAGAAGTTTTTTGAATATCAATGAGGTTTGGAATATCGATGATATTCGTAACCTTTGCGAAGTGCTTTCTGAGAAGCGGATTATTCGCAAACGAATACGCCATGATTTCTCCTTTGGGGTCAGACCACGAGCCTCATATACGGCCCAGTAAACACCACTTTGGATCAATAGAAGATCCACCCCGGCAAATTACCGAGGCTGACAACGACAATAGCCAAGGCCGCACAAGGCGACCTTGGCTAAAAACAAATTAGTAAGTAAAGCTGGTTATTTCAGCTCCACACTAGCGCCGGCTTCTTCAAGTTGTTTTTTAACCTCTTCAGCCTCATCCTTGGAAACCGCTTCTTTAACGGTTCCCGGTGCGCCGTCAACCAGTTCTTTAGCCTCTTTCAGACCTAAACCGGTAATAGCACGGACGGCTTTGATAACGTTGATCTTTTTCTCTCCATAGCTGGAAAGGATAACATCAAACTCAGTCTGCTCTTCAGCAACATCGCCGTCACCAGCAGCAGGAGCAGCAGCTGCTGCAACGGGTGCAGCAGCAGAAACACCAAATTTCTCTTCTAGCTCTTTAACAAACTCTGACATTTCCAAAACTGTCATATTTTCAATAAACTCGACAACTTGTTCTTTAGTAATTGCAGCCATTTTTTCCTCCAAAATTTATGTATTAGACTTATTGTTGTTTAATTTATGCAGCCTTATTCTGACCGATAGCGTTCAATACCTGCACCAATGAGCGTGGAAGTGCGGCCATAGTTCCGACAAAATTGGTAATCGGAGCATTCATTGAGCTCAATGCCTTCGCCAACAACTCTTCACGACTTGGCAGGGCGGCCAAAGCACTTATTTCTGCAACCGACATAAGCTTGCCGCTTAGAACTCCAGCTTTCAACTCGAATGCATCTATTTCCTTAGCGAATTTACTGAGTATCTTGGCAGGAGCAATTGGATCATCACCTGAAAATGCAATTGCAGTTGGACCTGTGCAATAAGACTGCAACTCCTCAGAGGGTGTCCCTTGAGCCGCCAATTTCAACAAGTTGTTTTTAACAACCCTATATTCAACTCCAGCCTGAGTTAACTCACGCCGAAGTTGGGTGGCCTGCTCAACATTAATACCACGATAATCAGCCAGAAATGTTGCCTGGGTATCCGCCAACCGTTGTGCCAATTCTTGAACGATTTGCTCTTTTTCTGTCCTATTCATCTACTCTCCTCCTTTCATTAAGATCTTGGGATATTGTAATCCCGCCCAAGTCAAGTTGAGGGGGAGAGACGACTTTGTCGTCACAGCACCCGACAGCCTCGGCAGGTGGTCCAGCCATTAAATGCTTCGCATACCTGCTGTCTTTGACTCTGAGCCTGTAAATCAAGCAATCACTTACTTGAATAAAGCCTGTAATTGTGGGATATCTAGATTAATTCCAGCACCCATTGTACTTGAGAGCGACACCTTCTTCAGGTAGGTACCCTTAGCAGTTGATGGCTTAGCCTTAATCAAAACATCCATCAGCGAAAGGAGGTTTTCCTTCAGCTTTTGCGTGTCAAAAGAAACTTTACCAACTGGGGCATGGATGATGCCCGCTTTTTCTACGCGGTATTCCACCTTGCCTGACTTCGCTTCTTCAACTGCTCGAGCCAAGTCCATAGTAACAGTGCCGACTTTCGGGTTAGGCATCAACCCGCGTGGTCCCAACACTCGGCCAATTTTTCCAACAACACCCATCATGTCTGGAGAAGCTATTGCGGTGTCAAAATCGAACCAGCCACCCTTAATCTTCTCAGCGAGGTCTTCTGCTCCGACATAATCAGCACCTGCAGCCTCAGCCTCTTGTGCTTTCTCGCCCTTAGCAAAAACAAGAACCCGCACATCCTTACCAAGACCATTCGGCAACACCACAGCACCCCGGATCATCTGATCGGCCTTACGTGGGTCGACACCGAGTTTGACACTGACATCAACCGTCTCATCGAATTTTGCAAAAGAGCCTTTTTTGATAAGCTCAATAGCCTCATCAATTTCATAGAGCTGAGAACGGTCAATCATCTCTTTAGCATTTTTGATATTTTTACCTGTTGCCATTTTCTATCTCCACTACTCGCCGTTTCAGGCGACTTCAATTCCCATGCTGCGAGCAGTACCTTCAATAATCCGCATAGCAGCTTCTTCTGAGAATGCATTGAGGTCGGGCATTTTCAGGCGAGCGATCTCAAGAACCTGATCCTTGGTGACCTTGCCTACCTTCTCTTTATTGGGGACACCAGAACCTTTTTTTAATTTGGCTGCACGCAACAGCAAAACAGCTGCTGGCGGTGTTTTGGTAATATAGGAGAAGGAACGATCAGCAAAAACAGTAATCACAACAGGGATAATAAGACCATCCTGATCCTGCGTTTTTGAATTAAAGTTTTTACAGAACTCCATAATATTAACCCCGTGCTGTCCCAAGGCTGGTCCAACTGGCGGCGATGGATTTGCCTTTCCGGCTGGTATCTGCAATTTAATCTGTCCGATAATCTTCTTGGCCATGCCTGACTCCTTAAACGAACGAAACGTATCCCAGCTCAGCTGGTTTTTTCGACCTGAATAAATTCTAATTCGACGGGAGTACCCCGACCGAAGATACTCACCATAACTTTCAATGTCCCGCGATCAGGACGAACGTCTTCAACCATGCCGGTAAAATTAAGAAATGGACCATCAACGACACGAACCGTTTCACCAATCTCAAATTCAACTTTCGGCTTGGGTTTTTCAACCCCTTCCTCCATACGATTGGTTATCTTGGCAATCTCGGCCTCAGAAATTGTTGGGGGGGTTTGTCCACCACCAACAAATCCTGTCACTTTTGTTGTCCCAGTGACGACATGCCAAGTTTCATCGTTAAGTTCCATCCGCACCAGAATATAGCCGGGAAAAAACTTGCGCAGCGAGGTCTTACGCTCGCCCTTGCGCATTTCAACCACCGTCTCGGAAGGGATCAATATTTCTTCGAACAGATCTTCAACAGCCATAGAACGAATTCGTTCTTCCAGACTGAGCTTGACCTTATTTTCATACCCCGAATAGGTATGCACGCCGTACCACTTCATCGCCATGGTAAAGTCCTTTTTCTCCTCAACCGAGGATCAGACGGATAAGACGCGAAAGAATCATATCAACACCACCAAGAAAGACCGCACAGAGTAGAACCAACACAATAACAACCGTTGTTGAAGCATAGGTGTCTTTCTTCGACGGCCAAGTAACCTTTTTAACTTCTGCTTTGACGTTGGCAAAAAACTCGCTTAATTCTCGAATCATCGATCTACTGGCCTCGCTAGGGTACTAATTCGCAAATTTGGCAGGCCAGGAGGGATTCGAACCCCCAACACCCGGATTTGGAGTCCGGTGCTCTAGCCGTTAGAGCTACTGGCCTAACTATTCTATCCTGGTTACCTGCCGCGGCCCCTTTTATTTTGTTTCTTTATGAGGGGTATGTTTACGACAAAAACGACAATACTTATTAAACTCCAGTTTATCTGGGGTATTTCGTTTGTTTTTTGTTGTGGTGTAGTTCCGCTGCTTGCACTCAGTACAAGCAAGAGTGACAATGTCACGCATAGCGCTTACCTCTTAAGACCCTCCCAACTTCAACCGGGAGAGTGTGTCTCACTAAAAGTTTCTGCTTATTACTCGATAACTTCACTAACCACACCGGCACCGACGGTACGGCCACCTTCGCGGATTGCAAAGCGCAGTTCTTTATCCATGGCGATCGGGGTGATC
>JASFYS010000101.1:0-12776 GCA_045047095.1 Desulfuromusa sp.
CTGGCACATATCCGCTTTGCCGGGAACAAAGTTATTGAAGTTGCAACTTTTCGCCGCCAACCAGAAGAGAGTGAACTTCCAGACAACCCGGATGAGCATTTTAATTTTGTCCAGAACGTTTTTGGTTCTCCCGCTGAAGATGCGGCTCGACGAGATTTTACAATCAATGCTCTCTTTTACAATATTGCCGATTTTTCAGTCATTGATTATTTGGGAGGAATGAAGGATTTAAAGAACAAAAAATTGCGCGTGATCGGCGATCCGCAGATCCGGTTTATGGAAGATCCGGTACGGATGCTAAGAGCCATTGAATTTTCAGCCCGGCTTAATTTCACCCTCGAAGATAATATTTATACCGCAATTCAAGAGCACAAAGAACTGCTGGCAACTGCCGCTCCCGCACGGGTTCGTGAAGAAATTATGGAGCTATTCCGCCATAAAATTTCTGCACCCGTTTTGAAACACTGCCGTAAACTTGGAATGCTCCCGCACCTTCTGGCGGGCTACCCTGGAACAGCTGAGGGAGTTGTCCTGCTGGAAAAAATTGATCAGAGAACCGCATCAGGGATTGCAATTGAAGAAAGTTTTGCTATCGCGGCACTCTACCTGCGCTTATTTATGGACAGTTGTCCCCCATCTGCGAAAACCAGTATTACTGAGGCGCTGCATCAGGCAAATGAAATTATTATTCCCCACTGCCGCTATTTCAGCATCGCCAGTGGTATTCGCCATCAAGCTCGGGAACTGTTGATCGGTTGCTTTCGCCTTGCTCGTGGACGTGGTTTCCGCGCTGAAAAACGCTTTCTACAACACCCCTTGACACCGAAAGCGCTGGAACTTTTTACTCTTTGGTCGCAACTACGACCGGATCTGACCCCCCTGGTGACCAACTGGAGTAACGCCATAAAATCCTCTCCTGCTGAGAATAAGCAGTCTCCCCGCACCCGGAAACGTCATCGGAAAAAATATCCCCGTAAAAAACCGGCATAGGCATATTCCATCCTTCAATATATTCATATCTAATCATTAATGTTTTTAAATTAAATTATTGCCATCACAATAAATACCTGCTACCATCCCGTCTCAGATGCACTTTTTACCTAAACCAGAAACACCTTCTCACTTTCAAGAGGCAATTATGAAGCTGAACAGCATCCAGAGCAAAATCGGAGGGGCCCTGGTCTTAATCTTAGTTATCATTCTTGGCATCAGCTTTACAGTAGCGGCGCTTCAATCCCGTAGTTTACTGCATCGCCAACAGGACGAATCGATCAAAGCAATCCATACGGCAACCCTTGATCAGGCTCGCAGTATTTTTACCAGTCTCGAAATTGGCACAGAGGGTTCTCTGGAACGGGGTGAAATGGATATTTTTGATGAATTATTGACCGGACTGGGGAGAGTCCCGGGAGTCCTTGAGGTTGGTCTCGTTAACCCCCAAGGGATCACTGCATACTCGAATAAAAAAGAAAAAGTGGGGCAGAAACAGTCAAATCTGAATATCACCAGCTCCACTGAAAAAATATCGCTGGAAAATGAAACACCCAATAAATTCTTCATGGCTAGCAGCCACATGTTTGAGCAAAAGTGTATGGAATGCCACGAAGATGTCAACATTGGTAGCTTAGCTGGGGTTCTCTATGTCGATTTTAGCCTCGACAAGCTGAACCAGGAAAAGACCTCGCAGAAAGAAGCCCTAGCCCTAGCCACGAGCAAAAGTATGTGGAGTAACCTGGGAATGGGCTTTCTCAGTCTGATCATTACCTGGATAGCCCTGTTCTTCATGCTCCGGAAGCTGATTGTCGCCCCTCTCTCCAAGATTAAAACCACCCTTACCAGTATCAGCCATGGTCATTTAACAGAGCGGATTAAACTGACCCAACAGGATGAACTTGGGGACACTGCACGCACGTTGGATTCATTAGCTGACAGTTTACAGACAGAGGTCGTTGCGCCACTGCAACAGTTGGCCAACGGTGATCTGACTTTTAGTGTCGCCCCTCATGACCAGAATGATGTCTTACGTAACGCGATCAAGAAGCTGGGTGAAGATCTCAACCAGATGATTGCCGACATGCAGGTTGCAGGGCAACAGATTGATTCCGGAAGTTCACAAGTGAGTGATTCAGCGCAATTGCTTTCTGATGGCGCAGCACAATCTGCCGCATCTGTCGAAGAGATCAGCAGTTCAATGAATATTATTGGCAATCAGACCAGCACCAGTGCCGAAAATGCCCAACAGGCCAATCAGCTTTCAGCTTCAGCTCGAGAAGCTGCCAACACCGGCAGTGCGCGGATGACCGAAATGATCAGTGCCATGGCGGAGATTAATGAATCCGGACAGAATATCAGCAAAATTATTAAGGTTATCGATGAAATTGCGTTCCAGACCAATTTGTTAGCACTAAATGCTGCCGTTGAAGCTGCACGTGCCGGACAGCATGGTAAAGGTTTTGCCGTAGTTGCCGAAGAAGTTCGTAACCTGGCGGCTCGCAGCGCTAAAGCCGCTTCAGAAACAGCGGAGCTGATTGAAGGATCGGTTGAAAAAACCAGTAACGGCACCCAGATTGCCGAACGCACTGCCGAAGCCTTGGAAGAAATTGTCGGTTCAATTGGTAAAGTGACCGACCTGGTCGGTGAGATAGCTGCTGCCAGCAGTGAGCAAGCGCAAGGGATTTCCCAAATCAATATCGGCCTACAACAGATTGACCAGGTCATCCAACAGAATACTGCCAGCGCAGAAGAAAGCGCTGCAACCAGCGAAGAGTTATCCAGCCAGGCAGCGGAGCTGAAACATCAACTCAGCCGCTTCAAGCTCAAAGGATCACCGGCTTCCGGCGGCGGGATCGCACAGTTGCCCGACAACAGCCGCTGGTAGTCATCTCTATCCACAAAAAGTGTACGGCCAGTGCTTATTGGCCGTTGTAAATAACTTGTTCCTATCAACTAAAAGGAAAAAATGATTATGCAAAAAGTTCTGAAATCGGTCTGTTGTTTCATGGTTGTCTGTGGTCTCTTTTTCGGTTCTGCAGCCAGTGCAAGTGAAACTCTCAACTTCGGGATCATTCCACTGGTCAATCAGGATATTATGAAGCAGCAATTTCTGCCGTTAGCTAAATACCTGAGCCAGGAAATCGGCATGGAGGTTAAACTTCACGTTGGTCAAAACTACCAGGATACGATGGATGCGATCGGCACAAACAAGGTGCAGATCGCTTACCTCACCCCCACGACCTTCCCCAAAAGTGCCGTGCAAAATCCCACGGCCGGGGTAAAACCGCTGGTTCGTTTCCTGAAAAATGGGACTGGAACCTACCGCTCCTGTGTTATTGCACCCATCGACAGCGATATTGAAACGCTTGCAGATCTAAAAGGGAAGAAGTTTGCCTTCGGCAATAAGAATTCGACCTCATCTCACTTGATGCCACGCTCGATTCTGGCCGGCGCAGGAATTCAGTTCGAAGATATTCAAGCGGAGTATCTCGGCAGCCACAGTAAAGTTGCCAAAGCAGTTGGTGGGGAGCAATTTAGTGGTGGTGGTGTCAAGGAGTCTGTGGCGCAAAAGTTTGCCGGTTATGGCCAGGTGAAGATCATCGCCACATCAAACCCCATTCCCCAGTTTCCTATCTGCCTCAACAACAGCGTCTCTCCAGAACTTGAGGCAAAACTGCTGAGTGCTTTTGAAAAACTGAATGATGGCAGTGATGCTTCCAAAACAATCTTAACCACCATCAGCAAAAAGTTCACCGGAACAGAAAAGACCGTCAGTGCTGATTACGATGTTATCCGGACGATGATCGATAACCTTTATGGCAACTCATTTTATGAGAGATAACCGGTAATAATGTGCTTTGCGACTCGGTGAATATTGCCGGGTCAAAAAACGATCTCAATGCAGGGTTGGGGGCACCCTGTATATTATTCTAATCTGGCGGGAGTAAAAACAACATGTTTGACAATCTGAAAATCGGCAACAAACTGTTTCTGCTATCAGGAACCATTCTGCTGCTACTCGCAGCAACCGTCATCTGGGCCGCCCTGGGCCTCTCGACTGCTGTCGACAACGGTTCCCAGGCTGCGTTCGGCAACAAACTGAGTGCATCTACTGCCCACCTGGAAATTCAACATGATCGCTGGAACGAAAAAGTGAGGGATTTCCTCAGTGATCCCATCCATCATGATCTGAAGGTGGAAACTGACCCCGCACAGTGTGGTCTGGGCAAGTGGTATTACGGCAAGGAGCGCAAGGCGGCTGAAAAAATGTTGCCACAGCTTAAAGCAGAGCTGGCGGCGATGGAAGAACCACACCGATTGATGCATCAATCGGCAAAAAAGATCAAAGAGGCATATATCCCAGCCGATCCGGAGCTTCCCGGCATCCTCAATGTCATCGAGAAAAATCATCTGGCTTGGGCCATAACAGTCCAGTCAGCCATGCTGAATCACGATGAAAAGATTGATGCTCATGCCGACCATAAAACTTGCAGCATGGGAAAGTTTCTTGCCAGCGAAAAAGCCCGTGCGGCAGCGCAGCGTGATCCTGAGCTTGCCCAACTTCTGAAAAAGATTGTCAAACCGCATAAGCGGTTGCACGACACGATTTCCAGCATGAACGAGGCGCTACGCGCCAATGATCGTGTCACCCTCTACGAGATTTACAACTATCAGTTCGCCCCCTCACTGGTAAAAGTACGCTCCCTGCTTGATAAGATGCTCCAAGTGAGCAACAACAGGCTGAAGGGGCTCCATCAAGCTGAGGAGATCTACAAAACCGAAACTCAGCCAAATCTGGCCAAACTGAAACAACATCTGCAGAATGTAGAAAAAATTGTCTCTGCTGAGACGATCTCCGACCAGGTGATGATTTCAGCGGCGCAAAATGCCCGTAACGGTGTCATCGCTGTGGGTATTGCTGCCCTGCTTATCGGTATGGGTTTGGCCTTTATGATCAGTCGTTCATTGACGGTGCCAATGAAAAAAACGGTGACAATGCTCAACAACCTCGAAGGAGGACATCTGGACAGCCGCTTGCGCTTGCAACGTACAGATGAGATTGGTCAGCTGGCTGAAACTATGGATCACCTTGCCGACTCGTTACAGAACGAAATCGTGGATTCACTGCAAAAGCTGGCAAATGGGGATTTAACCTTTTCGGTCACTCCTCGCGATGAAGGGGATCTGTTGCGCGGCAGCCTGCTGAAACTGGGCAATGACCTGAATGAGATCATGGCTCAGATTCAAACCGCCAGTGGACAGATCGATTCCGGCAGCAATCAGGTTAGCCAATCGGCTCAGGATCTCTCGGATGGTGCTGCCCAGTCAGCCGCCTCGGTTGAAGAGATCAGCAGCTCAATAACCGAAATCGATAGTCAGATCAAGACAACGGCTGCAAATGCTGAAGAAGCGAACACGCTTGCCACCTCAGCAAGAA
This sequence comes from Desulfuromusa sp., assembly GCA_045047095.1. Classification (GTDB taxonomy): domain Bacteria; phylum Desulfobacterota; class Desulfuromonadia; order Desulfuromonadales; family Geopsychrobacteraceae; genus Desulfuromusa. The sequence continues at coordinate 5,432 of JASFYS010000101.1, forward strand.
GCTCTGCCCACACCGGTAGTGAACGGATGGTGGAGATGATTGCCGCTATGGAAGAGATCAACCAGGCAGGAAATGATATCGGAAAAATCATCAAAGTTATCGATGAGATCGCCTTTCAGACCAACCTGCTGGCCTTAAACGCTGCAGTAGAGGCGGCACGAGCCGGGCAGCACGGCAAAGGTTTTGCTGTTGTTGCTGAGGAGGTTCGCAACCTTGCTGCCCGTAGCGCTAAGGCAGCCGCTGAAACCGCTGAGTTGATTGAAGGTTCGGTTGAAAAAACGACCAATGGTACCGAGATTGCGGAGCGTACCTCCTCTGCTCTTGAAGAGATTGTCGGTTCCATTGGTAAGGTGACTGATCTTATCGGTGAAATTGCAGCTGCCAGTCACGAACAGTCAGAAGGTATTTCACAAGTTAATATCGGTATCCAGCAGATCGACTCATCGATCCAGCAAAATACTGCCACCGCCGAAGAGAGTGCAGCCACTAGCGAAGAGCTGTCGAGTCAGGCAGGGGGACTAAAACACCAGCTGAACCGCTTCAAACTCAAAGATTCATACAATCAAAGTTCTTCCCCTGCTCCAACACCACAGCTTTCCTTATCAACACAGAATAATACCGCGGGGTGGGGAAGTTCCTAAAAACGTGGCAAAACCATGAAGACAACTAAATGTTGATAAATTTTGCCCCTACAATTTCTGGACTGCTGCCGGGGCAAAATTTATCGCACCCTGTGACCAAGAATAAATTAACAAAAATTATTTTTTTCTTTGTTTTTTCTTATTTGTTTTGTATAATTAACATCTATTTGTATTGACTGTATTAGATCTCCATCAATTCAATATTCTAAGGATCTATGATGAGCATGCCCCTCGACGACGACCAGCTTGAAATTATTCATGAGTTTGCGACAGAAAGTCGCGATATGATTGAGCAGCTGGAACCTGCAATCATTGAACTGGGTGATAACAGTGACCCTGAAATCCTCAATGCTATCTTCCGCCTGTTTCATTCAATGAAAGGAAGTGCCGGTTTTCTTGAATTTGATCACATGACCCGAGTCGCTCATGCGGCTGAGAACTTGCTGGATCTGATTCGCAACGGTGAAATTGAGATGGTTCCAAATCACGTTACTCTGCTTTGTGCTGCCTGTGACTTTGCCAAGGAAGCTCTCGACATGGTTGAGAGCGACTACAACGATGATGCCATGGTTGCACCTGCCGATGACATATCAGAGCAGCTTCATCAAGCAATTGAACTGGCCAAAGGTGGTGATGCGCCTGAAGCAGAACCAGCTGCAGAAGTTGAGCCGCTGGCTGAGACGGAAGCAGATAACAACGACTTCCCGGCGCTGGAAATTACTGATGAAATGCGTCTGAGTTTTGTCCAGGAAGGCAATAAGCTTCTACAGAGTACGGAACAGGGGCTTCTGGCTTGGGGGGAGAATCCAGAAAATATTGACTCTATTGGCGAGATTTTCCGTAATATTCACAGTTTCAAGGGAAATTGCGGCTTTTTTGGCTTTTCACATATCGAAAAACTCAGTCATCAGATGGAAAGCATTCTTGATCGGGTCAAATCTGGCTCAAAATTGGCTGTCGATAACCCCGCCGATCAGCTATTAGCCTCCCTGGATGTCCTGCAGAAAGCAGTCAATAATATTTCGGACGGCAAGGATGATACGGTTGAAAACCTGGAAGCCCATCTGCTAGACCTGCAAACACTCATGGCTCCCCTGCTGGGTGATTTTCTGGTTGAAGAGGGCGTGCATGAAGAAGCTATTTCCCACGCGGTTGAAACCCAGAAAAAACCGGTCGGGGAAATACTGGTGCAGCAGGGGACGGCATCAACTGAGCAGGTCTCTTCTGCCCTGAAAAAACAGCAGGATAAAATCAATAAGACCAAAGCGGCCGCCAAACCAACCTCAAGAACAAAAACTCCTGCGAAACGCCAGGATATTCGCGTAGAACTGGGAAAACTGGACAGTTTAATCAACCTGATTGGCGAGTTAGTTATCGCTGAAAATATGTTGATCAACAATCCCGACCTTGTTGGGTTGCAACTGGAAAATTTCAACAAAGCCGGTCAACACATGTCAAAACTGGTGCGAGAACTACAGGAAATGGCAATGACCATCCGCATGATTCCTGTTTCAGGTCTGTTCCGCAGAATGATTCGCTTGGTTCATGATATTTCGGTCAAGGCAGGGAAAAAAGTTGATTTAGAATTAATTGGTGAAGATACCGAAATGGATAAGACCGTTATTGAAACAATCACTGATCCGTTGGTTCACCTGCTACGCAACTCTCTGGATCATGGGCTGGAACCCCCAGATGAGCGTCTGGCTGCAGGTAAAGATGAAAAAGGAACGGTTAAACTCTCCGCTCGCCATGAAGAGGGTGAGGTCTGGGTCACTATCGAAGACAATGGTCGTGGCTTGAACAAAGAAAAAATTCTTGAAAAAGCCATCAGCAACGGACTGATTGAAGGTGATGGTTCAGACATGACCGACAAACAGATCAATAATTTAATTTTTGCTCCAGGTTTTTCCACCGCCGCGCAAATTACTGACATTTCAGGTCGTGGCGTGGGGATGGATGTAGTCAAGAAGAATCTGGAAAAAATTAAGGGCAAAATTGATGTCTACAGTACTCCGGGACAGGGAAGTAAAATTATTCTGCGGATCCCGCTAACCCTGGCGATTATCGACGGTATGATTGTGCGGGTCGGCACTGCCACTTGCATTGTTCCAACCTTGTCGATGCTTGAAGCCTTCCGTCCAGTGATGGATCAGATTACCATTACCCCGGATGGTGAAGAGTTAGCAAAGGTGCGCGATAATTTTTTACCAATTGTCAGACTTCATGACATCCTCGGTAAAAAGCCAGATTCCCGCGACCTATCTGACGGTATCCTGATTGTTCTGGAATCTCAAGAAACCCGTTTCTGCCTGTTTATTGACGAAATTCTTGGGCAGCAGCAAACCGTTATTAAGGGTCTGTCTGATTTCATCGGCAGTGTCCCTGGTGTTTCCGGCTGTACTATCCTTGGTGATGGTGGGGTCTGTCTGATTCTTGATGTCGGGACGCTGGTTGACTCAGCTGAGAGCAAAAAAAATAAATATGAAAACACAAAAGAAGTTATTTAAAGGAGGATTACGTGGCTGAAAACACAACCATGAGAAACTTTGAAAATGAAGATACGCAAAAAGATAAATACCTGACTTTCCACCTTGCCGGTGAAGACTACGGGATTGAAATTCAATATGTTATTGAAATTATTGGTATTTTAAATATTACTGATGTCCCTGACATGCCTTCTTTTATCCGTGGGGTCATTAATTTGCGCGGTAAAGTCGTTCCAATCATGGATATTCGGGCACGTTTCGGGATGGAAGATCGTGAGTATGATGATCGCACCTGTATTATCGTTGTCAATATTGATAACACTGACGTTGGCTTGGTTGTTGATGAGGTGAGTGAAGTCGCCGATATTCCAGAGAGCAACGTCGAGCCGGCCCCAAGAACCAGCAAAAACACTGAGGACAGTTACATCCAGGGAATGGGACGAATTAATAATGATGTTAAAATCCTTCTCGATGTCCATAAGTTACTTTTCAGTGGTGAGATGCGAGAACTAACTGAAAGTCTGGAAGAATAGCAGAGAGATCGAAACTAAAAATGGTACTGACTGCGAACCAATCACAATTTCAGAGTAACAGCTTGATGGCAATTTCAGATACAGAATTTACCCGGCTGCGGGATTTGATCTATCAACGCTTTGGTATCAACCTGACCGAGCAGAAACGCTCACTACTTGTTGGTCGTCTGCAGAAGTTAATGCGGCAGTTGAACTTGCCGACATTTTCCGCTTATTTTGAATATCTTGATAATGACAAGACTGAAGCAGGATTAAGTGAACTTGTTGACCTGATTTCAACCAACCACACTTACTTTAATCGAGAAAAGGATCATTTTGATTACTTTTCTGAAACAGCCCTCCCTGCCGTTATTGAGAGGCTAAAAAAACAGAACCGCAAGGATTTGCGTATCTGGTGTGCTGGTTGCTCAAGTGGGGAAGAGCCATACACGCTCTTGATGCTGATGATGGAGTATCTAGGTGCTGACTATAATTCTTGGGATGCCGGGATTCTGGCAACTGATATTTCTGACAAGGCACTCACTGTTGCCCGCCGTGGCACCTATGCAACCGATCGGGTCATGCAGCTGCCGGAAACTTTACGTAGAAAATATTTTACCGCAGCGGGACAAGGAGAGATGGCGGTTATCGACAAAATCAAAAAGGAAACAACTTTCAGACGTTTTAATCTGATGAATACCACTTTTCCGTTTAAAAAACCGTTCCAGATGATTTTCTGCCGCAACGTCATGATCTATTTTGATCAGGAAACCCGAGAAGCCTTGGTCGGTCGCTATCATCAACACACGGAACCCGATGGCTACCTGTTTATCGGCCATTCAGAAACGTTGGGACGCAGTCAAACCCGCTACCGCTATTTAAAACCAGCGCTTTACCAGAAAGGGGAGCTCTGATGGCTCGAGCTATCCGCGTTCTTATCGTTGATGATTCCGCTCTGGTCAGAAATATTCTCAGTCAGGGATTAGCAATGGATCCAGGCATTGAAGTGGTCGGAACGGCTCCCAATCCCTATATTGCCCGAGACAAAATTGTTGAGTTACAGCCTGATGTCTTAACCTTGGATGTTGAAATGCCACGGATGGATGGTGTTGCCTTCCTGCGCAAACTGATGCCGCAGTACCCGATTCCAATTGTCATGGTCAGTTCCCTGACCCAACGTGGAAAACAAATCACCATGGAAGCCCTGGAAGCTGGGGCAGTTGATTTTGTCGCTAAACCAACCAGTAACGTTGCTGCCGGCTTGAACGCCATGTTGATGGAGTTACGCTCCAAAGTAAAGATTGCCTCAACAGCCAATGTTTCCCACTGGAAAGGCAAGCGACCCGTTGTTTCGCCAAAGAGTACCATATCAGCCACTTCAGCTTTGGCGGAATCAACTGATAAAGTTATTGCCATCGGAGCATCAACCGGCGGCACCGAAGCAATCAGGCGCGTTATTGAAAACTTTCCTGCTAACACTCCCGGAACCGTCATTGTTCAACATATGCCAAGCGGCTTCACAAAAATGTTTTCTGATCGTTTAAATGGGCTTTGCCAAATGCAGGTCAAAGAAGCGGAGCAGGGTGATCGGGTGCGTACGGGATTAATTCTGATTGCCCCGGGTGGGAAACAGATGGAAGTTATCCGTTCCGGCGGGTTTTATCAAGTCCGCCTCGGCAGCGAAGAAAAAGTCAGCGGTCATTGTCCTTCCGTCGATGTAATGATGCATTCGGTCGCAAAACATGTTGGTGCCAATGCTGTTGGAGCCATGCTGACGGGAATGGGACAAGATGGCGCCGAAGGGATGTTGGCAATGAAGCAAGCAGGCTCTCACTGTATTGCACAAGACGAAGCCTCATCGGTCGTTTTCGGGATGCCCAAGGTTGCCTTTGAAAAAGGTGGAGCTGAACGTTTGGTCTCACTGGATAAAATTTCTACATCGCTATTAAGCCTGCTCACGGAGAAAAAATAGATGGGACAAATCATATTGGGCGTTGGTGATTATGGCGCTTCAAATACTCCCGGCGATGATGTAAAAACCTTTGCGCTAGGATCCTGTGTTTCTGTGATTTTACTTGATCCAAAAACCAGAACTGTCGGCATGGCTCATGTTGCCTTGCCCGACTCGTCAATAAATGCCGCCAAAGCCAGGGAAAAACCGGGCTATTTTGCTGACACTGCGATTCCAGCGCTGCTGACGCAGATGACAAAATTTGGTTGTGATCAGCGTGGCAAAGGGATGGTCGTCAAACTCTGTGGCGGGGCAAATGTTATGGATACCAATGACACCTTTCAGATTGGCAAACGCAACGCCCTGGCAATCAAAAAAATCCTCTGGTCTTATGGCATGGGTGCCGTTGCTGAAGATCTGGGGGGAAATTACAGTCGCACCGTGGTCATCTCCGTTTCAGCCGGGCAAATAACGCTCAGCTCACCCGGAAAACCGAACTGGCAACTTTGATGGCGTCGCAAAAAAACCGCCCTACGGTGTTGCAGCCTTTTTTCAGGATCTCGACATACCTGATGTATGTCTTCACCCCTGAAAAAACACTACGCCTTGTAGGACAAAGTTTTTGCTTAGCCATCTCACAACGAGTGCATCAACTTTAGGAGTTGGTAATGGTAAAACAAATCAGTCAGGAAGAGCTGCAGAAAATTGTTAAATCGGTACCTATGCTTTCCGCCAGTGCCAGCCAGCTTTTGCAACTGACATCTCAAGCTGATCACGATCTTATCGATGTTATCAATCTGGTAAGAAACGACACCAATCTGACGGCACGGGTGCTTAAAATTGTCAACTCAGCCGCGTTTGGGCTGATCAATAATATCACCTCAATTGATCGTGCCATTTCCTATCTGGGCGAGCGCATCATTGTCAGTATTGCCGTTGGAGATTGTGCTGGAAAGTTATTTGACAAAGAACTCTCTGGCTATGAATCCGCTGGTGGTGATCTCTGGAAACACGATTTACGCACCGCCATTGCTGCGCGTGAGGTGGTGACCCAAAGTGGTGCTGATATCAGCCCTGAACTTGCTTTTACCGCCGGGCTCTTGCATGATATTGGTAAAGCACTCATTTCCGACTACCTTCAGGGAACAGTCGTTGCAGCGGTTGACCTTATCACCGCTGAAGAGGGTTTTGACTACCTTGATGCTGAAGAAAAACTGGTTGGATTTGATCACACCAGAGCCGGCTACGAACTCGCCAGGGAATGGAATTTGCCTGATGAACTGGCTGAAGTCATCCGCTATCACCATGAACCCGCCAAAGCGAAAGAGGAATATCGGCCGCTGGTCTATGCCGTTCATCTCGGCGATAATATTGCGATGATGGGTGGGTTTGGTACCGGATCGGACAGTATGCGCTATAAACTTGATCAAAAATATACCGACTACATAAAAATCGGGCCTAAATCACTCGCAACAATTATGCTGAATGTTGATATAGAGTTTGAAAAACTAGAAAGCTCATTCACGAGCCGGGGAGAAAAGAACTGATGAAACGGATTATTGTCGCGGATGACTCGGCTACCGCCCGGATGTTTATCAAGCGCTGCTTACAAATAATTGGCCTCGGTGAGGTCGAAATTATTGAGGCAGAGCACGGGAAAGAGGCGTTGGCAGCAGCTAAATCGCAAGAGGTTGACCTGCTATTGACCGATCTAAACATGCCGGTTATGGATGGAGAAACTCTGATCAAATGGGT
>JASFYS010000102.1:0-5939 GCA_045047095.1 Desulfuromusa sp.
GAGAGCATCACTTTTTTGCCGCTAAGATCAGCAGGCTTGTTAATGTCGGATTGTTTTAAGGTTAAAAAAACGGTGGGAGAATGTTGAAAAATGGCAGCAATGGCAACGACCGGTTTTCCCAGACTCCGTTCAACCAGTAAGCCAGTCCCGCTGATCCCGAAATCGGCTCGCCCTGAGATGACCTCTGTCACCGGATTTTCCCCATTGGTAACATCAAGAATCTCGACGTTTAAGCCCGCATCCCGATAATAACCCTGCACCTGCGCCATATAATACCCGGCAAACTGAAACTGGTGGTGCCAGGACAGTTGCAAGACCACCTTTTCAGCAGCACTAGCCGTCCCAGAAGAAAGCACAAGGATACTGCAGAATAAAAGGAGCCAAAACTTAGTCGATAGCGGTATTTTTATAGTGATGTGTCTATTCCTCCAGTTTCTGAACCTTGATCAAATTTTTTTTACTCCGGCTCATCATCTTTCAACAGAACACAAATATCCTGTTCAAAGGGATCAATCATAAAGCACCGTTTGACCGCGCCGATGGCATTCTCGTCGAAAACAGTCCCTTGCTTCAGCAGCAGCACTCCGGTGCCACTGAAGAGGTCATGTTGTAGTTGCATTCCGACTTCCAGCCCTTTTGGAGAAACTTTCTTTTTGAGCACTTTGGAAGAAATATCAAGATAACTGTAAACATCTCGAGCCCCTTCTTCCAAAACTGTTCGCAATCCCGGATCCAGAGATTTTCCCCATTCATCTTTCAATTCCTCCAGGGCAGAAGAGCAGGCATCGGATTCAGGAAACTGATCCAACTGACGTTCGAACATATCAGCAGCACAAATTATCCGAGCCCCCAGGGGGATGGCTGTCCCCTTTAATTTGTCTGGAAATCCCCGACCATCAAAACGCTCATGGTGGTGGCGAATCAGGACCCCAATGTCGTTCAAAGCAGGAACCATGTTGATAGCGGCCTGACCCCGAACAACATGGTTCTGATATTCACGGAGCTCCTTGTTATCCAACTCCGATAAAGATTTTTCGAGTAACTTATCTGACAGCGCAATTTTACCGATATCGTGCAATAACCCGGCAGAGCGCAACTGACCTTTCTCTTCTTCAGCTAAACCCAGTTTGTCGGCTATTGCCGTAACCAGTGCAGCAACATTGCGACTGTGTCCGGGAGCCTTATGATCACGCATCTCGATCAACCCCGCGAGAGATTCAATTGTAGCGCTGAAGCTTCCCCTTAACTTCTGATTGGTTAACGCTAATTTATCTCCTTTCGTGCGAATTTGTGAAGTTTGATCCAGAACCCGCTGCTTAAGGCGATTATTCCACTGTTCCAATTCATCTTTTTGTTTCAAAACCAGAGTATTTAAACGTTTATTTTCCGCAACCAGTCGATAGTTACGCGCTGCTTCTGCGATTGCCTGCAACAACGGCTCATCTTCCCAGGGTTTGGTTAAATAGCGGAAAACCGCACCTTCGTTAATAGCTGCAATTGAGGCTTCAATGTCGGCGTAACCGGTCAGCAGGATGCGTACCGCATCTGGCACCAGCACCCGCGCCTGCTGTAAAAACTCTACCCCGGTCATTTCCGGCATGCGCTGATCGGAAATAATCACGCCGATATCAGGTTCATCAGCCAATATATCCAACCCTTCCTGCCCTGAGCTGGCAATGTGAATATCATACAGATCAACATCCATCAGCAAGCGACGCAACGCCTTGGTGATATTAACTTCGTCATCAACCAGGAGAATTTTCAGTTCATCTTCTGGAATCTCTACTTCGCCCATAAACCTGTCCTTCAAACCGTCTTCAACCTATAAAAAAATCAGGCTTCCGGTATCAACACCAGAACCAGTCCCTGCATCTGCGTATCATGCAAGCGCCTTACTTCGCCACGAAACTTCTGATTATGCACTTCAATGTTTGCCTGCGGCAGACGCTCATGCTCCAGCCGGTCAATAAGCTCATTAATTTCCGGTGGAAATACATCGTTCCGTTCATTTCCCAGAGGGCCAATGCCTCCATGAGGGAATAAGTCCCGAGCATATTCGTTACAGTGGACAATTAAATTTTCAGGATCAATCCCAAAAACCACGACCGGGATAACATCCAGCACCCCTTGGGAAACTTGCAAGATCCGATTACGGATATCCAGAGCTTCAGTCCTTCGAATGACCTGCTCTTCCAGATTATCATTCATCTCTTGCAATTCAATATTTTTCTGCTGCAACTCTGCGCTTAACTGCCTATTTTCCCACTGTAAATCCTGATGTTGCAGAGCTGATGAGATGGTGGATAACAGCTCTTCATCATTCCAGGGTTTGGGAATAAACTTGTAAATCTGCCCTTCATTGATCGCCTCCACCACAGCAGCAGTATCGGCATAGCCAGACAGAACAATCCGCATTGTCTCCGGCCACTTTTCATTTACCTGGTGTAAAAACTCGACTCCAGTCATTTCTGGCATCCGATAATCAGAAATCACCATGCGGATGTCACCTTCTTCCTCCAGAAGATCTAAACCCTCCGCACCTGACTCTGCGACAAAAACTTCATAATTATCTTCGTCCATGAATAAACGTCTTAGAGATTTCAAAACGTTTCTTTCATCATCAACGCAGAGGATCTTGATCATATCCACCATTAGTCTTCCCCCTCCCGATCAAGAGGCAATTCAATCGTAAACGTTGTCCCTTGCCCTGCTTTACTGTCCACTTTAATCTCCCCTTGATGCTCTTTGATAATGTCATAAGAGATACTCATCCCCAGGCCTGTCCCCTTACCGACCTCCTTGGTGGTGAAAAATGGCTCAAAGATTTTCTCTCTGATATCTTCCGGAATACCGGAACCATTATCGCTGATCGCAATCTTCACCATTTCATCTTCAGACCAGGTTTTGATCTTAATCTCCCCTTTTTCCTCAATCGCCTGGGCAGCATTGACCAGAATATTCAGAAATACCTGATTTAATTGCTGCGGATAGCAGGGGATTAATGGCAGCTCACCCCAATCTTTTTCTACGGTGGCTTTGTACTTGATTTCGTTCATGGCGATAGCCAGAGTACTCTCTAGACATTCATTGATATCTGCTTGAGTAAATTCAGTTTGATCAACCCGGGAAAAACTTTTGAGATTCTGGACAATATCCCGAACCCGCACCGCCCCTTCGCTGGATTCTTCAATCAAATCTTCAATATCTTCCAGAATATAAGCAATTTTTTGTTTTTTCTTCAACTCTTTCTGCTGTTCTAAAATATCGACAGATCCGCTTTCCTGCAACCAACTTTCCAACTGCTGCAAATAATTAATCAATTTTTCCTGATAGCGTTTCAGTGTCGACAGATTACTGGTAATAAAGCCCATTGGGTTGTTAATTTCATGCGCAACCCCGGCTGCCAGTTGCCCGACTGATGCCATTTTTTCCTGCTGCAGAATTTGTGACTGGGTTGCCTTGAGTTGCTGGTAGGCAGAATCCAGTTCACCGGCCATCTGTTGGGTCTCGGCTAAAGACCCCCCAATCCGGCTATATAGCTGACTGATGGTTGTAGTCAAAGCGCCGAATTCCGGATGGTTGGATAACGGTTTGAGTTTGTCAGTTTCGACAGCGATATCGAAATGACCATCGCGCTGATCTGGAATCGCCAGAGCTGACGTGATTGTTTCTAACGTTCCCAGACCGCGCAGACTGCGGTGGACAAAAAATACCCCAACGATAGCGGCAACAAGGCTGCCGATGAAAATAAAGACGATAAACAGTTGCTGACTCTTTCTGAGTGGCGCAAAGGCCTCTTTGCCTGTAATTTGGCTTGCGACAATCCAGTTGCTATCAGGAACATGCTGAAATGCAACCAGCATTGTCTTCCCTTTAGAGTTCACTGTTTCGGCCGTCCCTGAAAAGCCAGCAATTGCCGCATCAAATTTTTTATTTTTGCCAACCGGCACATCGCGGGTAAGCATCCGTTCATCCCTGGGATGAAGAATCATTAAGCGTGATTCGTCAAAGACATAGCTGTAACCGGTTTTTCCAAGTTTACGATTTCTGATTTCACTGAGAACCTCATCATCTTCCAGGCGGGTTGAACAACAAACAACCCCCAGCGGTTCTCCAGTTCTGTTCTTGATAAGAACGGTAAAAGTTAAAACCCCTTTGCCGCTTCGCGATGAACGGTATGGTTCGCCGATAACCCCTTTGCCCGCAGCGAGGGTTGCTTGAAAATAGGGGCGAAAAGCGTAATTTTCCCCATGTAACTCTGGGTGGGGAGGGTAGTCCGCCTGGAGAGTTCCTTCCATATCCAGAAAGAAGAAACCATTTTCAAAAAAGGAGAAAGCTTTGAAATGATTCGCAAAATAATCTTCGACCCAGAGATAGTCTTTAAGTTCCACGGCCTCGACCGGCAACATATTGCCAATGTGGCTGGCAAGGATAAGTTGCCGGCTTAGATAGTTGCCCAACAATTCGACATTGTTTTTTGCAACGGCGTCAACGGATTGGTAGACAGAATCACGAAAAGCCGTCTTGTACTGTTGAAAAAAGAACAGCCCACTGCCCCCCATTGCGACCACTACGATGACTACCAAAATAAGAATTATCTGATTTCTTAGTTTCATCCGGCCTGCTCCTCTGGATTAAGAGGTAAACTGATGGTGAAGGTCGTTCCATGACCAAGCTCTGAGTCGATATGAATATCGCCGCCATGTTTTTTGATGATCTCATAACTGATACTCATCCCCAGACCGGTTCCCTCACCAACAGGTTTAGTCGTGAAAAATGGCTCAAAGATTTTTTCCAGATTTTCTTCAGCAATACCGCTGCCATTATCCTGAATGGTGATCATGATGGTCTCATCATCCAGCCAACTGCGAATCTGAATCAGACCATCTTTCTCAATCGCTTGGGCCGCATTTACGATAATATTGGTAAAAACCTGAGATAATTCCTGAGGGTTACAGTGCAGATCCGGAAGTTCAGCAAGCTCTTTTTCCAACTTTGCTTTATATTTAACCTCGTTCCAGACAATCCCAATGGTACTTTCCAGACATTCGTTGACATCAGCCAGCTGCTCTTCGGCCTGATCGACCCGGGAGAAGGTTTTCAAATTCTGCACGATCTTCCGCACCCGTTCAGAACCATCAAGAGATTCGGCAATCAGATCGTCACAGTCTTCGAGTAAAAAATCGATTTTTAATTTCTTCCGCTCCAGCTTGATCTCTTGCCACACTTCCGGGTCTTTATCTTTGAGATTTGTCTCCAGTATGTCCAAATAGCCGGTCAGTTTTTTGATGTATTTGTCCAGACTGCGCAGATTGCTGGAAACAAAGCCGATCGGATTATTGATCTCATGCGCAACCCCTGCAGCCAATTGCCCGATAGATGCCATTTTTTCCCGTTGCAACATCTGCGATTGGGCCGCTTTCAGCTCTGAGTTGACAAATTCCAGGGTCGTCGCCATTTGGATCGATTCAGCAACTGACCTTTCCAGAGCTTCTTCAACGGCTTTGCGTTCAGTAATATCTTCTTTGATTGCCAGATAATGGGTGATATTTCCATTCTGATCCAGAATTGGAGAAATTGCCGCCCGCTCCCAGAAAAATTCACCATTTTTTCGTTTATTGTGAAAATTACCGCGCCATTGTTGCCCCGCAGCGAGGGTCTCCCACATCTCTTTGTAATCGGTCAGGCCATCATGTCCCTTTAAAATCCGGGGGTTCTGTCCCAAGGCTTCAGTTTTGGTGTACCCGGTCATTTCGGTAAATTTGGGATTAACGTATATAATCGCACCCTCAGAATCAGTAATTGCAATCGTGGCAGAATTCTGTTCAACCGCTTTCAATAATAGAAGCGGGTCAACTTGAGAGCCCAGCTCATCAAATAATTGTTGTAATTCTTCGTTCATCGGCTTACCTCAGGAGAGAAAATCACTGCGGTTTTCT
>JASFYS010000103.1:0-4130 GCA_045047095.1 Desulfuromusa sp.
GCGTTAGTTATTCAATCCAACCAGTTCGAAGCGCTGGCAACCGTAACCGTATTGCCAGTAACCAGTACCTTGATAGATGCTCCATTGTTCCGGATTCTTCTTGAGCCAAGCGATACCAATCAACTTTTCAAAAAATCACAGATTATGGTCGATAAGGTCATGAGTTTGAAATTGGATAAAATAGGCAATACTTTCGGTGAGGTTGACGAGAACGTGTTACTGGAAGTTTCGCGTTCTCTTGCTGTATTTCTTGGCATTGCCAATTAAAAGGGCTTTATTCGGGACACTGCCCAGATTCTTTTCTAGACGTGTTTTTTTTGAAGGCAACATCGTTTTGTAAATTGAGAACTCAATTGACAAAATGTAGCGGGGGGGGACGTTGTTGTTATTATGAATTTGTGTGTTATACTCCTCGCATGTCAAGACACGCCCGCATCAATATACCTGGTCTGCTGCAACATGTTATTGTCAGAGGTGTTAGCAGGCTCCCGATCTTTTATGATGACCATTAAGAAAAAGGGGATAGGCGAATTATACTTTTAAATTGCCTCAACAGCTCTTTGTATATCCAGTTGACATATCCATCGTGAATATTGTAATATGTTGACGTCTAATAATACTTCATGGAGGTGCTGGTATGGGCTGTATTCAAACTAAAGTTTTTAAGAGCAATAGAAGCCAGGCTGTACGCTTACCTAAGGCAATCGCATTTCCTGAATCGGTTATTGACGTTGAAATCACTGCCATTGGGAGTAAGCGGATTATTTATCCAGTCGGTCAATCCTGGGATGACTGGTTCGATGCTCCAGGTGTTTCCAGTGATTTTATGGTGGAACGGCAACAACCAAAAGACCAGTTGCGGGAAACCATGTAATGTTGAAATATATGCTGGATACAAATATTGTTATTTATATCCTTAAAAATCGTCCTGAGCGGGTAAGAAAACTGTTTAACCAACACGAAGGACAGATGTGTATTTCTGTTGTTACGCTTGGCGAGCTCATCTTTGGAGCCGAACATTCACAGCAGATTGAACGTAATCTCGCCGATATCGAAGCGATGGTTGCAAGGCTAGAAGTATTACCTTTTGACGATAAATCAGCATATCATTTTGGACAGCTTCGGGCTGAGTTGTATCGTGTAGGACAGCCCATCGGACCTTATGATATGATGATTGCCGGTCACGCAAGATCATCAGGTCTGCGGTTGGTCACCAATAATGTTAAAGAATTTTCCAGGGTGCGTGGATTGTTTATTGAAAACTGGACGGAATAAAAAAAGGGAGGGACGTTGTTGTTATTATGAATTTATGTGTTATACTCCTCGCATGCAAAGACAAGCCCGTATCGATATCCCCGGTCTGCTGCAACATGTTATTGTCAGGGGTGTTAGCAGGCTCCCGATCTTTTATGATGACTATGATCGAGAAGACTTTCTCGGGCGGTTTAATCGACTGCTGCAGGAAACAACCACAACATGTTATGCTTGGGTCTTGTTGGACAACCACTTTTATTTGTTATTGCAACCACAGGGAGCTAAGCCGGCACTTTTAATGCGTCGGCTCTTGACTGGTTACGCTGTGGCGTTTAACTTGCGCCACAAACGTGCCGGGTATTTGTTTCAGAATCGTTACATGAAACAGGAGGCTGCCAGTCAATTCAATCAAACTACGACCAACCGTTTTTTAAATCGAACCCAGCATTTTACCGACAGAGGAATTATCGGTAGCCGTGAATTTGTGCGCAGATTGTGGCAGGTGTTGAGATCCGAAGACGATAATCCAGATAAACAGCCAGTAAGGATTTCTGGTTTTGAGGGAGTGTTCTCATTACGGAGATTGAGTGATAAAAATATTTATGTCTAAACCATTGCCTTGTGCGTCCTGAACCTTTGCACAGCATTTTTCTGTATTTCATTTATCTTACTTTTTATGGCTCGTCAGCAGAATCGGTGGAGATACTCAGGTTCCGGTAACTTGCCAAGTTCGTGATATAAGGCGATTTGTAAGCATTTTACAGTCCTGAAACTGTAGGCTTTTCTCATAGTGAGTTTTGCCTTGAGGTTCATCCCCTCTACGGCACCGCTGGAAAGCTGCTTTTTCGCCTTGAACCAATTCAAAATCAGCGGTTTATGTTTACGTAGCATCTTGGCTACTTTTTTCATTGGCTCCAGATCGGTCTGCAATGTTCTGGTGACCCAGTTTTCGAGAAACTTATCGGCAAAGTCATAACGCTGATAACCCCAGAACCTCTGGAAGTCTTCACGCAGCAGGTATCCTTTGATCGCTGCCAAGTTGAGTTTTAGCAGTTCTGACATTTTCGCGGTCTGCTTCTCGGACAGATTTTCAGGTCGTTTCAATAGTAGCCAGCGTTTGCGTTCGAGAATGTTCTCTTGTCCGTTGGCTTTGAACTGCTTCACTTCATCGCGTCTGATCTCATCGATGGCGACGTTGAACTTCCGCATAATGTGGAAGCGATCAAGAACATTCAGAGCCTGTGGTGCTTTCTTGGCGATAACCTTGAGGTATGCAGCCCACATATCGCTACAAACAAACTGGAGTTTGGCACTGCGTTCCGGGCCGAACTCACGAAAAAAACGGAGCAACGTTTTAGCTTTGCGCTCGGAACCACTCCAAAGAAGCCGTCGGGCTCCAGCATTAACCTGATAGACCAGAGTCAGATACTTGTGTCCTTTAAAAACGGCAATTTCATCAACACCGATCTCGGTCACACCCTCAAGGCTTCTATGGGTGAGACCGTAATCGACGATAAACTTGACGGCTCGAAATACTGTGTCCCAACTGGTCTCGAAAATGTCGGCGGTTTCTTTCCAAGACAACCGTTTTGCCCAGCGAGCCAGAAAAACCTGGTATGAAAAGGTCATTCTCTCTTTGCCGTAACCCCAAGGCAGAGATTCAACTTTGACGCCATGCTCCGGGCATTTGACTCGCCGGGGTGCATAGCGAAAGTAAACCTTGAACGACCAGATTGGTACATACTCAAACAGTCGCTGCGGTTGTCGATCATAAACGGTTCTGCGTTTGCCGCATTCAGGGCAAATAGGTCGACTGTTGCGACGGGGAGCAATATCAACAACCAAGGCTTCTGTACCGCCGATCAACATAACGCGAGTAGTTCCGTAAACAAATGACTTGAAACGTTCAAACATTGTTCAGTAGAGTCTTAATCAGCATTGCTTTTCTTCTGTGGAATGGATTGATTGTCGTAAATCCATCCTAAACCCACAAGGGGAAGCAATTCTCTATTTTTTATCGCCAGCTACCCACAGTTTCTGCGGAGGAGGCCTTTTTGTTAAGCACAAGCTAAGAAAAACCATTTTTATTGTTGACAAACAATAACCTCTGGTTAATATTTAAGCATGGTCATTTACTATAGCAAGCAGGCTCAAAAGTATCTTCGCAAGATGCCAAAGGGCAGGGCGGAAGCAATCATGTTTGCTATAAGTGAAATTGCTAAGAATAAAGATAGTTATACCGGTGACTTGATCAAAATGACGAATAGTTCATACTTCAGACTCAGAGTCGGTGGATATAGGGCGATTATTGATATTAATGATCGTGAGTTGAGGTTGTTGGTATTGAAAATTGGTGCCAGAGGAGATGTGTATAAATGAATACCCAAGTGATAGCGGATAGAAGTGGTCGTCCTGAATTTGCTGTGCTCCCCTGGGATGAATATCAAAGAATAGTGGCTCAAGTTGAAGAATTACGTGATATTGTTGATGCCGACAGAATTGTTGCAGGCATTAAAGACGGCGATGAATTGTATCCGCAAGAACTGGTTGCACGCCTTGTTGATGGTGTCAATCCTCTTAAGGTGTGGCGTGAGTCCCGTGGTATTTCAGCTGCAGCATTGGCTGCAAAAGTTGAGGTGTCAGCGGCTGCTATCTCTCAGATTGAAAATGGGAAACGAGGAATGTCGGCATCATTGTTAAATCGGCTTGCAACTGAATTGAGTGTGGATATGGAAGATCTTATTTAGAAGAGCCTTAAATATCTGGCGGGACGTTGTTGTTATTATGAATTTATGTGTTATACTCCTCGCATGCCAAGACAAGCCCGTATCGATATCCCCGGTCTGCTGCAACATGTTATTGTCAGAGGTGTCAGC
>JASFYS010000104.1:0-11636 GCA_045047095.1 Desulfuromusa sp.
CTTTTCAATTTGGTGGAGGTGGCGGGAATCGAACCCGCGTCCGAAAGCTTTCTACGTAAGGTTTCTACATGCTTAGTCTGTATTTTAAATTAACCGGACAAAGCTCCCACAGACAGGATATTCATCAGGCGAGTCTGCTTTAATTTCGCTTCGGCGCCACAGACATTCGCTGAAACTAGCCTGCTAAATTAACGTCTCATCACCCACACAGGCGATAAATGACAAGACGTAACAGCCTTAGGCTGCTAGTGCGTAACTAACGTCAGTATCTGCGTTTAGTTAAGTTGGGCTTGTTACGGAGCCAGCCCACTCCGGCATGCGACACTTCGTTTCCATCTCCCGTCGAAACCTTGACACCCCCTTATAAAGTTGTTGTTTTTCGATGAGTTAAAAGATCAACACAAAAGCATTATCTCATATTTATAAAAAAAAATCTACTGGTACGAATTTTTTATTGCCTTGGCCATTTCACGATCAGCCTCTTTTCGTTTCAGCGTTTCCCGTTTATCGTGCAACTTCTTTCCTGGACCAACACCGATTTCAAGTTTAACATAATTCATTTTAAAATAAATTTTAGTCGGCACCATCGACAGCCCCTTTTGTTCGGTCAAGCGCATCAGCTTGTCAATTTCAGCATGGTGTAGAAGCAGTTTACGCATTCGCGTTGGATCGTGATTTTCTCGGTTACCAAAATCATAGGCGGCAATATTCATGTTATTGATGAATAGCTCGCCATTCTTAATTCGGCAAAAAGATTCTTTGAGATTGACCTTCCCGAATCGGATCGACTTTACCTCGGTTCCAGTCAGGACAATTCCAGCTTCAAAGGTCTCATCAATATAATAATCGTGATAGGCCTTTTTATTTGTAGCGATAATTTTAATTCCCATAATTATACCGATGACCTGAATCCAATAAATAATTTATCAATCTATTTATTACAACTGCGATTTTCCTTGATGATACACCTGGATGATATCATCAGTACAGGCAGGCGAAACAAAATAATCAAAAATTTCATGGTTGGCAACTGTTGTTTTTGGTCGTAGAACCTGGAACCCGGCAGTCTTTCCTGTTTCCAACGTTCCCAGTTCATTCTCTATCCCCAGAGCTTTAGCTCCCCCCTGGGTTGCCATGTGGAAGAGAGTTGGGGCATCAAGCTGACCATCAAACCAATGATGGGCAAAGGCCATTTCATCCCAAATCGACAGACTGTCACAGCTGGCTAAACTGTCTGTACCCAGCGATAAATCCACCCCTGCCCTATGAAGTTGACCTGCAGGTGCCTTACCAACCTTGAGGCTGGCGTTGGAACGCGGGCACAGAACCAGAGACATCTTCTTTTCTGCTAATAGATCAATTTCAGCATCGTTCAGCTGCACCCCGTGGACCAATAGATTTTCAGCAAACAAACCACCCTGTTGCTGCAAATACTCAACCGGACGGAGCCCGGAAGGTTGCGGAACATAATTTTCCCAACCAATATGTGGGTAGAGTCGGCTAACCAGATCCCCGTGACTATGCTCGAGGAACTCAACTTCATCAGGCGATTCCGCTATATGAGTGGTACAGCGTATTTTCTGCTTTTGACAATGGCGATAGAGACTCTGTAAATAATTTTTACTGATCGTATATGGGGAATGGGGAGAGATGCCCAACCTGAGCAAGCCAACAGATTCATCTTCCAGTGCTGCACTGAGACTATCCTTCAGACGACAGATAAAAGCCGGATCCTGCCCCAGAGTTTCCAAAAATAAGAAACCTGATAACGGACAGTTCTGATAAAGGTTGCGCAGCTTATGTTGAGAAAGAATATCACCAATAGCACCTGTTCCTGCCGTAATAGACCGATCAATCCCGTTACGCAACGATAGTTGATACTGCTTGTCATCCAGTTTATGCTTGATCCTGATCAGTCGCAAAATCCAATCAACAAAACTTTTGGGTTGTACGTCCTCCCCCGCATTTTTTGACCAGAGTGGAAAGTCGGTTAATTCAAGATGAGTATGTGCATTAACCAGCAACGGCACAATCAGCGCATCGGCAAAAGCAACAACCTCAACACCGGGCTGATTGCTCTTTACCTCTTTCAGAGTTCCGGTAGCAGCAATTCGACCAGTATGAACCAGTAACGCCCCATCCTCAATAGGTGGAGCGTTACCGGTGACCAGAAATTTTGCGGTATAGATATAATTCAAGTCGGCGACCATATAATTTATGCGGTGAGCTGTTTAATTTCTTTCATCAGGTTCTGCACTTCTGTCTCTTTGACGATAGCACATTGCTCTTCAAGAACAGCAGCCAAAATCTCTCCGGTCGTCAGTGGATTTGCCAGCACCGAGCGAAAAACCGAAATTTGTACGCCCGGGTAATGAGCTGAACGCAACCGGGTTCGGGAAACAAAAGTTTTCCCCGCTTCACGCTGCCGTTTCTGAACTTCCTGGGTTACCAGATCTAACAGATTATTAATTCGCTGCAACTGTTCCTTATCGAACTGAGCCATCTTTTCTTGCAACCAGGCAGGATTATAGCGATAGGTCAAAATATTCAGCTCGGGGGCGGTTATCAATTCAAAATTCTGGTGCTGCTGTATTAAATCGGCGAATTGCCGTGCTCTCTCTATCCCCATATCAATCAGCAGTTCATACCCCTTACGGCCAATAATTGATAACCCGGCATGAACCAACATCGCCATCCCTGGACGTGACCCTTCCAGAGTATGACTTCCCAGATCTTTGGATCCATGCCGCAAAATATAATTTGCATGATGCTCAATGGCTGACAAGGCATGCGGATCTTTAAATAGCACCATACCAGCGCCCATTGGCACATAAAGTTGTTTGTGGGCATCGATGGTCACGGAATCAGCTTTCTCAATCCCTTTAAGCAGGGGGGAATGAGTGTCTGAAAATAGAGTTGGGCCACCCCAGGCCGCATCGACATGGAAATGACAGCCAATTTCTGCAGCAAAGTCAGCGAGTTCATCCAATGGATCGATATGTCCGGTTTCTGTGGTTCCAGCAATCCCAACCAGAGCCAGTGGACGAATATTCTGCTCCTCCAGTTTTAAATACTCAGCCCGAAGAGATTGCATATCAATCCGACTGTCATCATCGGTATCAACCAGAATCAGGTTGTTTCTGCCGATCCCCAGCAGGTCAATCGCTTTTGCCATTGAATAATGGGCTCGACGGGACACCAAAACAGCTAGACCGTTACAATTGAGATGCTGCAACGTCTTAAATAGCCCTTCTTTGGCAATCCCGGCAAAAGAATCATCTGGTCCACAAAGTTGATTTCTGGCCACCCAGAGAGCCGTTGTATTGGCGATGGTTCCACCTGAACAGAATGCCCCTAAAGCGTTCTGGCTATCATGAATCCATTGCGCATAAAAATTATCATTTTGCTGATAAATTAAGTGATGCAACATTGCCAACACCTGGCGTTCCATTGGCGTGAAGGCTTTTGAAGTCTCAACTTTAACCAGATTCTGGTTCAGTGCCGTCATGATTCTTGACAACGGCAACATAAAATAAGGCAAGGCGGAAGTCATATGCCCAACAAACCCAGGAGCGGCAGTATGCACCGACTGAGCAACCAGCTTTTGTTTTACAAATTCAGCATAGGCGGAAACAAATGAGGGTTCTTCGGGAATATGAGAGGCGGTAAAATCGCTTTCAATATCATCCAGACTCCGTTCCAATGCGACAATATGTTTCTGCAAAAAAGCAGCAACATTCTCACCAATCGCCTGATCAACGGCACCCAGAGTAGAATCCGGAGCTTCTGGAACAGTAAAGATACGGTACAGGTTCTGTAGATTAGCTTGGGCAGTTTCAGTCATTTTCTGGTACCAGAAAACCGTTATCTATCAGGCGGGTCTTGCCGATATAAACGGCAAGTAATAGAACTGAATTGGCATCAATATGGGTTTGGTCTTGTAGTGACAACTGATGGCAAATCTGGATGTAGTCAATGCGGGCATCCGGTACTTTACTAATATTTTTTTCCAGTTGAGAAATAATCTCGGCACAATCAGTTTCACCTGAAGTAACCAACTGTTTTGCTTTTTCCAGAGACTGCGATAAAATCAAAGCCTGCCTGCGTTGATCTGGAGTCAGATAAACATTCCGTGAGCTCAGCGCCAGGCCGTCAGCTTCTCGAAAAATTGGCAATCCCAGGATCTCAACCGGCATATTCATATCCAAGGTCATCCGTTTGATCACTGCCAATTGCTGAAAATCTTTATTGCCAAAGAACGCAACCTGCGGGTGAATGATATTAAATAGCTTGCTGACAACAGTACAGACACCACGAAAATGGCCCGGACGACTGGCACCACAAAGGGTTTCGGTGATTCCTTCGACATCGACATAGGTTGCGTAACCCTGTGGATACATTTCTGCCGCAGTTGGAGCAAAGATGATATCGACGCCGGCCTGGTGCGCTAATTCACTGTCCTGCTGAAAGTCACGTGGATAATCTTCAAAATCCTCACCTTGACCAAACTGGGTGGGATTTACAAAAATAGAGAGGATCAGCAGGTCGCCCTGTTTGCGCCCTTCTTCAAGCAAGGAAACATGTCCCTGATGAAGAAAACCCATTGTTGGGACAAAAGAAATTGTTGCTCCTGCAATCTGCGCAGATGCGACCCGCTGTTGCATTTCACTGACTGATCTGATGATGTCCATGATGGTCTCTAAAATTATTTAAAGGAATGTTCGGCAGTTGGGAAATCGCCATCTTTGACTTCTTTGATATATTGCTCAATTCCAGCTGAAATCGTCGCGGAGATGTCAGCATAACGTTTGACAAATTTGGGCGAATACTTATCACACAGACCAAGAATATCGTGAATCACCAGCACTTGACCATCACAGTCGATGCCCGCACCGATACCAATGGTCGGGATACTGACAGATTCCGTGACTGCTTTTGCCAAATTTTGCGGAATTCCTTCCAGCACCATGGCAAAAGCACCAGCATCCTCCACCGCTTTGGCATCAGCAAGAATCTTCCGAGCCTGCTCTTCTTCACGCCCCTGAACCCGAAACCCGCCCATGCGATGGATAGATTGCGGGGTTAAACCAATATGGCCAACCACCGGAATGTCAATATCAACAATGGCACGAATAGTCGTAGCCATATGTTCACCACCTTCCAACTTCACGGCCTGTGCACCGCCCTCCTTAATTAGACGGCCAGCATTCAACCGAGCATCCCGCTCATCAACTTGATAACTCATAAACGGCATATCTGTCACAATCAACGCCTGTTGACTTCCCCGCACCACCGCTTTGGTATGGTAGAGCATTTCTTCCAGCGTTACCGGCAACGTATTATCATAGCCTGAAAATACGGAACCGACCGAATCACCAACCAGAATTATGTCGATGCCGACATTATCCATTAACTGTGCAAAAGGATAATCATAAGCGGTCAGCACCGATATTTTATCCTGCTGTTGTTTCATCAAGCCAATATCGAGAATCGTTTTACGTTTTTTCATAATGTTTCCCCACGACTATAAATAAAAAAAGCCTTTCGCAATGACGAAAGGCATACAGAGAAACTCACCCTGCAGGTATAAATGACCTTCCGTCCCAGTCCGTAGATCCAGGCGGTATCTGAAGCTTTAGTGCGATGGCAATGTGGTGACTCCGGTACTTGTCCCGGGTCGAATGTCTTAGCTTACAACCGATATGGATATAACACAGTTATTTTTGAGTGTCTATCCCGAAACACTCCTGCTACGAGTTAGAAGACTATTTGATTTTACTGATCGTTGCAAAATTAAAAAAGGGGCGGATTTTATCCGCCCCAAATTATTTAATCATCTATCTTTTCAGGTCTTTAAGAGGCTTTCCAAGGAGCGCAACAATACCGTAAATGGATGAAAGTTACGCGGCACATCACTGATCAGCGACTGTTTTAATCCTTCAAATGTTCTCATTTTCTGCCGTCTTTTAGAGAAAAATTTCTGCGGCTGACCTGCGTCTTCCAAGGCGACCTGTTGAATAATTTTAACATTGACAGCATGCAACGAGCTGACCAGAGACTCCCGTGCACGTCGATCCCAGCTATCCAAGACTGGAACCTTCTCCAATAATGCATAGATCGCAGCACTATTAACTTTTTCATCAACAAGAACCTTAATCTGGGCAAGTTGTTCAAGGTTCTGTCCGGAAGACTCTACCATGCAGATTAACGGCAAGAAATCGGTTAAGAAGTCGAGTACGGCATATTTGTAGGCAACTTCTTTAGTTAATCCTGATTCCTGCAGCTGGCTCTGCAGCTGTTTACATTCCTGCCAGGAATCAGCTGGAAGAACTTTCGGTAATAATTTTGCGTACTCCTGCAATTGACCACTGATGCGCTCCAGATCCTGTTCTGACGATGGAATCGTCATACCATTGCTTAACGCATAGAAACAGAAAAAACTGAGTAAATCTTCAAGCTTCAACAACAGTTCATACTGTTGATCTGCTGAAACTTTATTATCCAGAGCAAAAACAGCCTGTCGGAGTTCATGACCAGTCAATAAATTATCAAAAATCAGATAGGCGGTTGCGACCTCAACCTGAGGAGTTCCTGTCATCCGGCTGGTCGTTTGGAGGAATGCACTCCCGGCCTGATCAATAACCCGATTCGTCAAGATGGTAGCGGATATTTCTTTGGCCAGAGGGTGACGTGTCAACGAATCCCGGTAGCGATCAATCACTTGTTGTGGAAAATAATCAAACAGCAATTGCGAAACAACTTTATTCTCCGGCAATTCAGAATCAAGCAACGCTTTAAATAAAAACATTTTACTATAAGCCAGCAAAACAGAAAATTCTGGTCGCACCAGCCGGCTGGGTTGCCGGGCAGACACGTCCTTCCGACTGGGCAAAAATTCCCCACGTCGATCCAGCAACCCGGAACTGACCAATCGGTCGATCAACTCCAGGTAAGGTTCGACATCATTTCCACAACGGATTTCATCCAGAGATAAGGAAAGAGTCTGGGTATAATTATTAGCAAGGACATCCTGAGAAACGGCTTCCTCCATCTCACCCAGCAAAGCGTAGCCCTCTTCCAGGTTTTTGATATGGCCTTCATGTCGTAACTGGCGTAACAGAATTTTGAGATTAACTTCATGGTCAGAGGTATCAACGCCTGCGGAGTTATCAATGGCATCAGTATTGACATGCCCGCCATTCAAAGCATATTCAATCCGACCTAAATGAGTCAGCCCCAGGTTGCCACCCTCACCAACAACTTTGGCTTTTAGTTCAATCCCATCGATACGAACAGCGTCATTAGCACGATCACCAGCATCCTCATTAGTTTGCGTCGAAGCCTTCACATAAGTACCGATTCCACCATTCCAGAGCAGATCAATCTTTGCAGTCAGTAATAATTTAATTAACCCGGCAACATCAATACTGCTTTGCCGCACTCCAAGCCACTTGGCAATCTGTGGCGACAAAGGGATCTCCTTCAGCTGGCGTGAAAATACCCCACCACCTGCAGAGATCAGTTCTTTATTATAATCATCCCAACTGGAACGAGGCAGATTAAACAACCGTTCTCTTTCTTGATAGGATTGTTCCGGATCAGGATTTGGATCAAGAAAAATATGGCGATGATCAAATGCAGCCAGCAACTCAGTTTTTCGTGAACAGAGCATTCCATTGCCAAACACATCGCCACTCATGTCCCCAATTCCGACAACGGTAAACGTCTCAGTCTGAATATCACGACCCATTTCACGGAATGAGCGCTTGACACTTTCCCAGGCTCCACGTGCAGTTATCCCGAGTTTTTTATGATCATAGCCGTGAGAACCACCGCTGGCAAAAGCGTCACCTAGCCAGAAATCATAAGATTCGCTGACAGCATTTGCCGTATCAGGTAAATGAGCGGTGCCTTTATCTGCAGCGACAACCAGATAGGGATCTTGATCATCATAGGTAATCAGTCCTTCGGGCTGAACAATATCGTCAACGGTTCGATTATCGGTCAGATCCAACAACCCCCGCATCAGGGTTTTATAAGCATCCTTGACAATTTCACCCATGACCTCCCGATCCGGGCTGACCAGTTTCGTAAAAAATCCTCCCTTGGATCCTTCTGGTACAATCACAGCGTTCTTGGTCATCTGTGCCTTGACCAGTCCAAGGATTTCGGTTCTGAAATCATCGGGTCGATCCGACCAGCGAATACCACCACGAGCGACCTTACCACCACGCAGGTGCAAGCCTTCCATCGTTGCCGAATGGACATAGATCTCATACAGAGGTCGGGGTGACGGCATATCGATAACACCAAGGGCGTTAATCTTAAAGGAGAAGAAATAATCATCCTGTTGATAACGGAGGAAAAAATTAGTTCGAATCGTTGAATCAATCAGGTTAAACAGGGTGCGCAAAATTTTATCTTCATTGGGATCACTCACAACTTCAAGAGCGGTTACCAGTTCCTGACGGATCGGTGAAAGGACTTCCAGCTCAC
This sequence comes from Desulfuromusa sp., assembly GCA_045047095.1. Taxonomy (GTDB): domain Bacteria; phylum Desulfobacterota; class Desulfuromonadia; order Desulfuromonadales; family Geopsychrobacteraceae; genus Desulfuromusa. The sequence continues at coordinate 8,497 of JASFYS010000104.1, forward strand.
GGGTCATCGGATCAGTCAATTTCTCGGATGGCTTAAAACGCCCTTCAAAGTAGCGATAAAGAAGGTGAGCAACTTTGGCGTTATTAACCAATGCATCAGCAACACGTTTTTTGGTAAAGGGGCTTCCCAACTGAAAATAGTAATTACGATAACCCCGGAAAACGTCAATTTCACGCCAGGAAAGCCCTGTCAGTAGTAGCAACCGGTGCAGGTAGTCATTTTCCACGTCCTTACTCTGCAGCGCCTGAAGAGTGTCCAGCAACAGATGCTTGATTTGCTTGAATGGTAAACTGTTTGGCGCATTAGGCTTAATCGCAAAGCTCTTAATAAAAATCTGGTTCGAGTCAACCTTAAGATCAGAATCAACTTCATGTAACACGGCAAGATCCAGATTCTGTAGAAAAGGCATCAGATCGTTCAGGTAACTACGACTGAAACTATAATATTGTAGCCGATAATAATTATCCTCTTCGTGGAAAGGGCCCCAGAGATCAAAGGCATCCTTCTTATCACGCAATAATTTTTCAATATTATAAACATCGCGAACAGCGAATTTGGGATGTGTCCGAGCGCGGTAGTCTTTGTTGAATACCTTGCTGTAACGTTCCCAGGTTGGGAAGGAGTCGGCTGCAAAATGTTTTTCAAGTAATGCCCTGAATTTTAATTTCCAAGGCATTGTAACCTTGGTCAGACCCTGTTCCAATTGAACCAGGTTGATTTTCACCTCTTTCTTATCCAATTGCAGATTGACGTGCAAGCTCAGATAGTCGGAGGCGAGGTGAATTATGCGTGACTCGACAGTCGTTGCTCTGAAGTAACGCCTTAAATAGATCTCCATCCGCTCTATGTGTTCCGGCAGATAATAATCATTCGGCATAATCAGCATCAGGGTCAAAGCCGTTTCAGCTGCAGTCGGAGCAACCACGACCTTAACTCCGGCCTGACGGTGCATCTGGGTGAATGATCGCAACATCCGTCGCAATTCGACATCACCCATCAGGAACAATTCAACTTTTGGAAAACTGTTAATAATCTGTATGGTTTTAAGATAGTTATGACAGTCCGGTGGGATGTTCAACTGCTTTTGTGCCAGTTCAATCCGTTGTCGTAAAGCCGGAATTGTAAAAGTATTTTCATCGATGCTTTTCTGGGTATAAAACCCCCAGAAACAATGCTCACGATAACGACCGTCATTCAATTCTTCACGGAAGCCAAGATACGTCAAGCGTTCGAAACGGTGCAGCGGACAACGGAGCTCAGTCGTCTCAAGGTCAACATCTTTCCCATGACCTAAAAGTGGAAAGACGAGTTCAGGAGTTAAGGAAAGTGGTTGTGCATCCTTATAAAATGCCCGGTCATAAAATTGATTCAAGCCCAAAGATTCAGAGGTCTCTTCAAAAAAGTGGGCGGAGTCAGCTCCTTTAGCATAAGTGTAGCTGCGAGTCGCAACCGGAATATAATTTTCTTGCCGTAACCATTCATAGAGATCTTGATACTGACTCAATCCATCGATTTTACCAAGATTGGAGATCTTCTTTAACATCGCAGGACGGTTCTGATGAATCATGACTGCAGAAGAAATGATCGTCTTAATGGCCTGCTCTAAATCTGCAACATGGTGTGCGGGAAAACGTTCCAGCTCCATCCAGACGAATGATTCCTGGGGAAGATCACTATCCCCTTCAGAGACTTGCTGCAATTTGTTGTTTTCGCGCAAGACGGAAAGAATTGGATGACAAATGACCCGGAAATGAAATGACTTGCGGTGTAAGTATTCTTGAAGTGAGAAAAATATGTGATTCGCATCAGGAGCATTGGTAAAAAGATAATAATGACCTGGTGCTTCCTGCGCCTGCAATTTAACCTTGATCTCATCATGACTGCGTTGGGAAAGAAATTCACTCGCCTGAAGCAGATCTGTCACCAGCTCAGACAAGGAAAAAGAAGATAAAAAATTTTCCGGAATTTCCTGCCGCAAAATATTTGCCAAGGCCAGATAGACAGGGAACCCTGCTGTTTTACCTTGTCGGATCAACTCTTGTTCAATAGTTTCAGGTTGAAAAAGTTGATCTCTTTCCTCTGACGATCGACCACCACGGGTCACTGTCACTTTCATGTTTGTCTCCCTAATTCACCGAAAAAAGGGTAATAGTGTCATGCTCAACCATAGATGGAATTATCGATGGCAGCACGTCCAAAGAATAAACCACGAAGTGGTCATTATCAAGCATGTTTTATAAATTTTTAATTTATTTTTTTAGAAAATACTTTGGTGAGATCAGAAAAATTTTCTAGGGACAGTGTTTCACCTCGACAGCCCGGAGAAACCCCTGATTGTTGAAGAGCATAATCAATAGCTATGGGGGTGAAACCACTTGCCAGAAGACTATTACGCAACGTTTTACGCCGTTGGGTAAAAGCCCCCTTAACCACCTTTTTAAATAAGACTTCATTAACCGGATCAACACGAGGAGCTGCCAATGGTTGAAAATGGAGAACAATTGAATCAACCTTTGGTGGAGGATTAAATGCGCCGGGCTTAACCAGGGATACTGTCTTAATATCATACCAGAGCTGGCAGAGAACCGATAAGATTCCATAATCCCTACCACCGGGAGTGGCAACCAATCGCTCCCCCACTTCACGCTGAAACATCAGCACCAGCCGTTGAAACATGTCACGGTGTTCAAGCAGACGAAAAACAATCTGACTGGAGATATTGTAAGGCAGGTTAGCAACCAATGTGTACGGAGGTCGGTCAAAAAGTTCACGCCAGGGAAGTTTAAGCACATCGCCAGAATGAACAGTTAAATGAGAATCTTTACGCGCTTCAAGCCGCTCTATCAAATCGCGATCGATCTCCATCACCTGAACATGTGCAGCTCGGGGCAACAGTTCATCTGTCAGCACCCCGAGACCGGGACCGATTTCGATCACTTGTGTTTGTGGATTCAGCTGTGCAGCCGCAATAATCTTATCGATAACGGTGTGATCATGTAGAAAATGCTGTCCAAAACGTTTTTTTGTCTGGTAACTCATTGGTTGATGCACTCGCAAAAAAGAATAAGATGGCTAAGCAAAAATTTCGTCCTACAAGGCGTAGTGGTTTTTCAGGGTCGAAGGCCTACATATAGTAGGTC